>QZLA01000309.1 GCA_004796375.1 Desulfobacteraceae bacterium | reverse complement strand
GGGATACTGGATGCTGTCGGGTAAACGTACAGGAACCTGGGTCATGCTGCTCATAGCAGCCCTGTTTGCCTACGGCTTGTTGTCACTGCTCATGATGCGTTTCGGCAAAGGGGATATCTATCCGCCCTATTCATCATTCAGGACCGATCCTTTGGGCACCCGGGCACTGTATGAGTCCCTTCAAGGCCTTGACCACATTGAACCGGCCAGACACTTTGAACCGGTCTCAAAATTCAAGCAGGTTCATAACACCTGTATTGTATTTGCCGGCGTGCCCACGGGAAGCAACCTGTGGGTGCCTGAAGACTGGATGGAAGATTTTCATGCATTGCTGGACAACGGCGCCCACGTGGTGGTGGCGTTTACCACCCGGAAATTCCCGGGTGATGCCGGCATGGGAAGAACATCGGATGAAAAAGCGTCCCATGATGATGACAAGGAGTCAAAAGATCCCGAACCGGTGAACAGTGCTGATCCGGAAAATGAAACACCCCGGGACCAGGAGCATTCAGACGCTGAACCATCAGATCAAGACGCCGGGGCGGACAAAAAGAATCCGTTTACCCGTGAAAAGGTCCATTTTCTTGAGGCACTGGATATCTCGTTTGAGCAGGACAGTGACAAGGGCTCCAAACAGAGCCGGGCGTTTTTTGAAGGCCCGGCCCCCCAGGATTCAAACGGCCTGGAAGTGCCCGGGGTGACCTGGCCCTTTTCACAGTGGTTTGAGCCGCAGGATGACGCCTGGCAGACCCTGTGGGCGGTTCAGGGATATCCCGTGGTGGTGGAGCGGCAGATCTCAAAGGGGCGTATCATCCTTCTGGCCGATTCCTATGTGATGAGCAATGAGGCCCTTCAGAAACAGGAGGGCAGCCACCTGTTGGCCGGTATTCTGACGGGCCCCAGGATCCTGTTTGATGAGCATCACCTGGGGGTGCAGCGCCATGAAGGGGTGTCCAGCCTGGTCAAAAAATATGACCTCTATGGTCTTGTGGGGGTGCTGATCGGGTTTTTTATCCTGTTTGTCTGGAGAAATTCAACCTCCCTGATTCCGCCGGATGAAGCGCTTGAGATGAGGCAGGTCGGACAGGGTGCACCGGTAAAAGATAATCTGAGCGGCCTGACCGGGCTGCTGCGGCATCATATCGGGAAAAACAAGATTATACAGGCCTGTGTGGACCGCTATGCCCGGGCCCTTGATATTGGCGGGCGGCACAGGGCCGGCCATGAACAGTCCATGGAAAAAATAAACCAGATGGTTCTGGATAAAGTTGACCCGGTCACGGCATACCAAAACATCAGCCGGGTCATATCAGAAGGGAAGACATATGAACGTTGATATTGGAACGCTGTTAAAAGCGCTGGCCCATACCCGGAATGAGATTGCCAAGGTGATCATCGGTCAGAAAGAGGTGGTGGATAAATCATTGATCGCCATTTTTTCCGGGCAGCACGCATTGATCGAAGGGGTGCCCGGGGTGGGCAAAACCCTGCTGGTCAGGACGCTCGGGCATGTCCTGGGCTGTGACACGGCACGGATCCAGTTCACACCGGACCTGATGCCGGCGGATATCACCGGCACCAATGTGTTCAACCTCAAGGAAAACGAGTTTTCCCTGGTCAAGGGGCCGATATTCACCACCTTTCTCCTGGCAGACGAGATCAACCGTGCACCGGCAAAAACCCAGTCCGCCCTGCTGCAGGCCATGCAGGAGCGGGCCGTGACCATTGACCGGACCACCCATGCGCTCTCTCCCAACTTTACCGTGTTTGCCACCCAGAACCCCATCGAACACGAGGGCACCTATCCCCTGCCCGAGGCCCAGAAGGACCGGTTCATGCTCAAGATCGACATGGCACCGCCCGAGAAAAATGAGGAATTGACCCTGGCCAAACGCACCCTGGGCAACCAGGCGCCTGAGCAGGTCCTGAACCAGGGCCGGATCAAGCGGATCCTGTCGGTCAAAGCCCTGACCGGGCTGGGCAGATTGCTGGAAAAGATCATGATCAAGGATGAACTGATCGGGTATTGTGTGGATATTGTCCGGGGCACCCGGACCCACCAGGCGATCCTGTCCGGTGCCGGTCCCAGGGGAACCCAGGCCCTGCTGCTGGCCAGCCGCGGGCTGGCTGCCATCCAGGAACGTGACTTTGTCACACCGGATGATATCAAGCACATGGCGGTCCCGACCCTGGGCCACCGCCTGATCCTCAGACCGGAATATGAGATCGAGGGGCTGACTCCCAAAGAGGTGATCACCGAGATCTTAAGCCAGGTGACCGTACCGAGGTAAGCCGGTGACGCAACGATATGAATCAGATGGAATGAACCCGATATCATGAACAGGATCGTACCGGAAAACAGGCTGCTGGTTGTCTATGGAATCTCCCTGGTTCCTCTGGCACTGCTGTCTGCCCTTTATCCCTCGACTGCCCTGTTCTGCTGGACCCTGGTCCTGGCTGCCGGTGCCCTGTTCATTGCTGACGGGATCCTGGCCCTGACCCGGTTCCAGGGCATCGATGTGCGGCTTCCCATCCTGTTCAGGCTGTCCAGGAACCGCAGGGCGCACCTGCCCCTGGTGATCCGGAACCTTGAGGAAAAACCACGGCGGTTAACCGTGGGCATAAGGTTTCCCGACCAGTGGCTGTCCGGGCAGACCGAGCGGCAGATCCATATCGACACCAAAAAATACACCCGGGTGGAGTGGCCGCTTTCGGGCATCCGGCAGGGACGGCTGGTGGTGAAAACCATTTATCTTGAAACCCCATCCCGGCTGGGATTCTGGGCCATCCGGAAACAGTATGACACCGACTGCGAGATCCGGATCTATCCGGACATGTTTTCTGAGAGCCGGTCGCTTGCCGCCCTGTTCCATAAGATGAACATGGGGGCCCATGCGGACAGGCAGCTGGGCAAGGGCAAGGAGTTTGAAAAACTCAGGGAATACATGCCCGGCGACAGTTATGAGGATATTCACTGGAAGGCGACTGCCCGCCGCGGGACCCCCATATCCAAGGTATTCCAGATTGAAAAAACCCAGGATGTGTATGTGTTTATCGACAACTCCCGGCTCAGTGCCAGAAACATCAGCCAGCTCAATCCCGGCAGTGAAAATGAGGCGGAACCGACAGGCACCCAGACCACCATCCTGGAGCAGTACATCTCAACCGCCCTGGCCATCGGCATGGCTGCGGAGCGGCTCGGCGACCACTTCGGGCTCGGCGTGTTCTCGGAACGGATGGATACCTTTCTGCCGGCAGGCAGCGGGCGCTCCCGGTTCAATGCCTGCCGGGATTTATTGTACATCCTT
>QZLA01000051.1 GCA_004796375.1 Desulfobacteraceae bacterium | reverse complement strand
TTTTCGGTCTTAGCAGCATGGTTCCACGTGGAACCTTTTTGTCCGTATCCGTACACACCACAGAAATGGTTTTGGGGTTTTGAACCTGGGTGACGAATGTCTCGTTCAGATAAGGGGTTAGGTGGCTGCCTTTATCCTCGAGAATTATTTTTTTTCCAGAGAGTATCGACATGTTCACCGATTTTATCAGATCAGGTGTTTCAATGATGACCCCGCTTTTTTTAGCAATCATATCTATTGCAGGAAGTCTGTTGACATCTGTTGCGGTGGTGATGACCGGCAGCGCTCCAATTATCCTGGCGATGTCCATGGCTTTCTCATTTCCACCACCCAGGTGCCCGGAAACCAAGCTGATGGCGAACTGCCCGCCATCGTCCACCACAGTCACAGAGGGGTCAGATAACTTAGATTCAAGCAAGGGAGCGATTACCCTGACAGCAATACCGGTCGCAAAGATAAACACATGGTGATGATACCTATGAAACAGCCGCTGGATCGATGGCTTTAATTCATCAAATGAAATCGCCCCTGTGTTTTCCGGAGGTGCATTTAACTTTGCCTGCAGGTAAAAATCGGTTTTTTCCAGGTGCGTTACCATCTTACCGGCGAGTTTTACTCCGTTGGGCGTGATTACCCAAATCGCTGTCTTATCAGGTGTCATGATTTTTTGGCGACCCCTGGTCGATACCCGTGACTAAATGTTCTGTCATACAGTTTGGAAGCCACTTGTTCCGACCTGGTTAACGAAGTCTCCACCGCTTTCCCGGCAATGATTAACGCATGGCGGTCTATCCTGTTTGCTTTGGCCTTCTCCGGTAAATCCTTTGCGGATGAGAAAATGATTTTTTCATCCGGATGACTCACCTTGTAGGCGATTGCACAGAGGGCATCCGGCCCGTAACTCTCACACAGTATCTTGGACACCCGTTCCAAATGCGCGGCCGACAGGTAGATGGCTAATGAACTGCGATGCTCTGCAAGGTGCTTGAGATCCTCGATTTCCGGAACCGGGGTACGTCCGGAAATTCTTGTAAGAATTAACGTCTGTGTGATTTCAGGCAGAGTGTACTCCATTTTCATGGCTGCTGCAGAAGCAAACGCCGCCGTCACCCCTGGAATGACCTGATACGGGATTGAATATTCATCCAGGACCTGCATTTGCTCAAAAATGGCTCCATAAAGCGAAGGGTCCCCGGTGTGAAGGCGTACCACATGTCTCCCCGCTTTCTGAACGGATATCAACAGATCCGTGATTTTTTCAAGATCCATGCCTGCAGACGATACATTCTGGCAGCCATCTGTTGTCCACTTTAATATACTTTCCGGTACAAGCGAACCCGTGTATAATACCAGGTCTGCCTGTTCCAACGCCTGTGCGGCTTTAACTGTTATGAGATCCGGATCCCCTGGCCCGGCGCCTGCAAATATGATTGGATATGTTGTATGGGTATTCAATGGTCTCTCTATTTATAAATTGATTATTAATAAACTATTGTTCCTGTAATGATGAACACCGGGTTGCTTGCCTCCAGTCGCATATCAAATGGCATGTCCTTTGACCTTGATATCTGTACCTGCGTTATTTCAACGTCAAATCCTTTTTCATTCAGGACCGTTTTGGCGATGGACAGGGTTTCAATGAGCACGGTATTGATTACAATGATTCCGTGTTGTGACAGTACGTTTACCGCAGCATTGAGAATCTCTTTTAAATTTTTACCGCCGCCACCAATGAATATGCGGTCGGGCAGCGGTAACGGATTTGATATTGACGGATAGCTCCCTTGAATGACACGAATATTGCGGCACTGGAATTTTTCCATATTTCTTTGGATATCAAAACACCTTTTCTCATCATGCTCAAATGAAAGAACCTTACCCAGTGGAAGAAACATGGAGGCTTCGATTGAAACAGACCCTGACCCTGACCCAATATCCCACAGGGTTAATCCCGGGTCATTGAGTTTCAATTTTGACAACGATACCACCCTGACTTCAGATTTGGTAATCAACCCCCTTTGATGGGCATATTGATTATCAGCCATGCCAAGGTGGAGACGGGATAGATTTTGATTGATTTGATTCTGTCGTATCAGGATGACAATATTCGGAGCTGAAAACTTTGAATCAATCACTTTTTCAACATCGGTAAACGATCTGACACGTTCTTTGGTATTGTCTCCGATATGTTCAATTACATGAAACTCGAAGGGATCTATACTCAATTCTTTCAATGCCTTTGCAATATAACTCGGTGAACGTTTCTGGTCTGTCAGAAAACCGAGTTTGTCATATCGTTTTACGGCGTCTTTCCATGCTTGATCCGAATCGGTTCCATGAAGGCTGATCAGTTTAGCATCGGTCCATGACTCCTTAATTAATGCAAATCCTGCGGCAATTGAATTGACATTGGGATATATTGTGACGGCCGCCTTTCCCAGCTTCCGGATCAGGGTCGTTCCAATACCATGAAACAACGGATCCCCTGAGGACATGACAACAATATGGCTGTGCTTTCTGTAAACATTGATTTTTTCGACAAGCGCATCAATATTATTTTGAATTATCCAGGTCTGCTGCCTGCAGGTACTCAATTTTGAGATCACCCTTCGGCCGCCGACCAGAATATCCGCGGATTGTATCAGTTCCATGTGAAACGCGCTGATATCTTTTGGGCCCATGCCGATACCAATCACATCTATCTTATACATCCGGCACCCCTAAATAGAATAAGCATCCGACGATTATCAAACTAGCGATCCTGAAAAACTGTCCGGAAATTAATAGCTGAAGCCCCATCCTTGGGCTGAAAATTCCCATATATCTCGGCAATTGATGCCGTAACGCCCGTATCGGAAAAGCCAGGATGTTCCCTGCCAAAAGTGCCAGCACCGTCTGTTTTATGCTCAAAATGCCGGCATTCATTAAAGCGCCGGCCGCTGCAAAACCGGATGTAAACTCGGCGGCAAAACTAAGGATGATCACTGAAAATGACTCTGCCGGGAGAAAACTATCCGGGATGACACTGGAGAGATGAACATTGGCTGCTTCGAACCAGCCCAATAATTTAAACACCATTACAATTGAATATATGGGTATCACCCATGTTCCAATTCGTATCATCCTCTCGGGTAAAATGCGCTTGATTCTCTTATGTGTCGGTTCTCTTCCTGAATCTGATTTCACAGGATCTGAATGGGTAAAAGCTTCATCTCTTAATCTATGAGATAGAACCAGTTTGCCAAAAATAACAAAACACAGGGTTCTGAGTACCACGGCACAAAAGGTTAACAAGAGATAAAAAACACCTGCATAACCGGTGAGCGGTAGTATGATAAAAAATGTGGTCGGCAGATGTAAGAAAAAGGCCGGCAGTTGGTTGATATAGTTGGTCAGGTATAGCTGAAGGGTTCCAATTTTTTTCTGCTTATGAAATTCCAGGAGCATTGCGTTGGCCGAGGCGCCTGAGACAAATGCCATTGTAAATGTTGATCCACAATAATCGCCTAACTTTGCGGTTCTGAACAAAGGTCTTGCAATAACAGCCAACTGCTGGGACCATCCCCGTGCCTCAATTACTATGCCTGCGCATAGCCCGATGGTGATGAACACAAGAAGCCTGAGTAACGGGTAAAGGAGGTGATGACTGAAAACGTTCCACGTGAAACCATTGATGTGAGTTCCGGAAACAAGCAGCATCAGGGTGGTCAGGGTCAGTGATACAGCAAGAAACCAGTGTGGCCGGGTGTTCGGGTTTGATGGATTCATTTATTCCGTTTTGCTGCCCAGGATTAAAGTCCAGTAATCCGGATGGCGTGATTCGAGTTGATCCAGGTTGTGAATAATGGCTTCATCTTTCCGGCCGCAGTGGGACACAGCGACACTGTCTTGGTCAAAACCGGTTTCCTTGAGTGCGTTGTTCACGTCTTTTATGTTTTTGTAGGCTTTGACAACAGCGACCCGATCTACATTTTCAGCTTGGCGTATACGGTCACCGCCAAAGGCACCGGATGTGATAAGCAATGATTCCTCAGCTTCAACAAGTATTCGGTTAAGGCGTGCCGAGGCCGCATGAAAGGATGTAATGCCGGGTATGGTTTCAATGGCGGCATTAGGCATGACCGATTTCATGCTTCTAAGAATATACCCAAAGGTGGAATAGGTGGTCGGGTCACCAAGTGTCAGAAAGGCAGCAGTCCTGCCATTTCTGAGTTCATTGGCGATCCTTTGTGAATTGGCCTGCCATGCAGTTTCAGCGACCTGTTGATTCTTGGTCATTGGAAAGGGAAGCATATGGATGTTTGAATCTGGTATGTCAACATACGGCCTGGCAATTTCAACCGCCAGGCTGTAGGTGTTTCGACTGGATGAAGCGGCAAAGATGATTTCGGACCGTTTAATGGCATTGACCGCCTTGATAGTGATCAGTTCCGGGTCACCAGGGCCCACCCCGATACCATAGAGCTTACCGTTGTTTGTCATGGGTTAATCGCCTTTCTATTACTAAAGGTCATTTATGCAATGTTCTGGATGACCGTGTCAATCAACTAAAAAAGTACAGTAATCCTTGTCGATGGCCCAATAGGAAAAGGAGAACAAATCCACCAGTATTTGTTCTCCTTCAACTCGGGATGACAGAACCGGTATTCGAAAATGTCTATTCCCCAGGGTTGAACCTAAAAATAAAAAACCCGCACCAGCTCTAAAAGGCTGATGCGGGAACCGTATTTATCCGCGCTATATGTGTCCTGCCCAAGTCCGCGTAGGCAAACATGACCCTGTTCAGGCAGGTTTTCTGACTCCCGGATCGTCTGCTTCCTCACCCCTTCCCGCAAAATAACTGATGGCGTTTGCAGTGGCTATTGTGAGGATCAATTCCGGTTACAGCGGCGGGTCCGTTCCTGTCTTTCACAGGATTCCCTTTTAACTGCGGCTGCAGCACCTGAACTTAAGAAAAACCATATCCATAAATAGTTATGATGTCAAGATTAACTTCATTAAACCCTAGGGAATTGAAAAGCAGCTCACACCCAAAGATACAGGAAGCATGAGATGTAAATAAATGCAACGGCAAAGGCAATCCCCAGCTTTAGTCGTGTCAGTTTTGAAATGGCACTGACCTGTTTGAAGTAGATCATCAGGGCATAACCGGATAAGAAAAGCGTGATAACACTGAGAACAGGATGGCGGAGGCCGGCCTGAAATGCAGCGAGAAACGGCGCGAGAGGCCACATACTGATGCTGGCCTGCCCAATCTGAAAATAGAGGATGTTAAATGGCAGCGCGCCACCAACAGCCTTGAAAAAGACCCAAAAAAACAATGATGCACCGGCATGGAGTAAGAATGCGATGGACGCTCCCGCCATCAGGATTTTAACCTTAATTCCCAGGGTTATCCCCTGTGGTTCCGTGATCAGGTGAACGCTGGACAGGTATATGGCGGAGGATCCATAAATCAAACCAAAGATCAGAACATTGATGATACAGTAATATTGAAGCCGGGTGAGATTGGATAGCGGATCTGGAATGCAGCGTCCTTTGAGCAAACTGAGCATGGTTTCAAAATAGGTCATTGGCAAAGGCTTTTCCAAAAATGGTAAATGTGCAGCACCGGTTTCAAGGTGCTGCACAAGGTTATTCCACTAGACTAACAGGATCATGCCCAGGGAACAAGTCCCCAGAAAAATATGCCGACACAAACGACTGCGATAACCATCGGCCAGATAATTCCGTTGTAACGGGATTCATCATAATCCGTTCCCCAGCCATGAATCCGGTCGATCATCATTTTATCTTCCAGGGAAGGTGCAAAACCATTGAGGGCCGGTATCCGGTTAAAAATGATGGAGAGCATGATAAACATGGCAAAACTTAACGGTATGGTCACCATTCCGCCGGACATTCCCAGCTTTGCAACCAGGCCTTTGCCGATACAGATTGCGGGAAGAACATGCGGGGAGATGATGATGTAAGTAAATCCACAGACAATGGAGGATATGATAAGCGCCAGTTTATTCGCCTCTTTCCACCATACACCGAGCAAAATGGCCGGTGTGGCTGTGGTTGCCAGCAGTCCAAACGCCCAGAGAATGGATGTCACCAGAAACTTGGGGGGTTGGAATGCCATGATGATCGCCATCACACCACCAATGGCCAGGGCCACATACCCCCATTTAACCTTTTTATTGGCTTCCATGTTGGGAGCGATAATACCCAGAAGGTCGCTGCCGACAAGCCCGGCAATGGCCATAAGGTTTCCGCCAATGGTGGAGAGCCCGGCAGCCAGTGCACCACCCATAACAAAAGCGGCAACAAGCGTCGGGTTGTAAAACACGTTGAGGATCAGGATGGTCTGGTCTGGTTTGGCAATGACTTTACCGGTGGTTGCGGTGAAAAAGTTACCTGCAAATCCGACAACATAGGTGCCTGAAAACAGGAGGCCAAGAAAAAGGGCAAACCATACAACGGCCCAACGTGCATTTTTAACACTGGATGAGGTGAAAACCCTCATGGCAAGGTGCGGCAGGGCCACCGGACCCAATGTAAATGCAGGAATCAGGGCGAAATACCACCTGAAGTCATATTTCATATCAAAGAAGGTTGGAATGGCTTTGATCATATCAGGAACCATATCTCCATATGCCAGTGGCGGGAACCACCATCCCGAAGACCCCATGGCCTTCATGATAGCCCCCATGGGAACGATCATGGCAATGGTCATGACGATCATCTGGAAAGCGGCATTATAGGATGCACCGTACATTCCGCCTATGGTAATAAAGCCGACAGTGGCCAGCCCGGCCACCACCAGTGCAGTGTTGTAGGGGACCCCGAAAAGGAGCTCAAATGCCCTTCCAAGACCGATCATCTGGCCAAGGGCATACATGATCATGATGAGAATCATCCAACAGACAATCACGATGGTGGAGGGTTTGCCGTACCGTTGTTTGATAAAGGTCGCCGGAGTGAACGCTTTCATCCGTCTGAGACTGGTGCCGTACAGCAGGGTCAGCAGGGGGATGGATATGGCCCATTGGATCCAAAGATACACAAAGGGTACCTGGAGTTTCAGTATGAGTGCAATGACACCGAGAAAGGTCGCCAGACTGGCCCAGGTCGCTGCCATACCCAGGCCGTTGGTTACCGGACCGATGGAGAATCCTGCAGCATAAAAATCCTCATCACTGGCGGTTTTACGGCTGGCCATCCACCCGACATAGTAGAAAATACAGAACAGGATAATGACGATACCAATTCCAACCCAAATATTACTTAATGCATATTCAGCAGGCATGTTTTCCTCCTTTTATCAGTGGGTATTGTCTGTTTCGGATTCAGGTAACGAGGCCACGAATTCTTCCATCTCATCATCAAATTTGTTGCACATTAGGGTCATGATCAGACAGATAATGGCAATTCCAAACCAGCCCAGGAGTATTGGAACAATGTACTGAGTGGGGAATCCCCACAAGGTACCGGTCTGCAGGCCGGGAAACAGGATGAAAATCGAAGCAGAGTGGCCGGCCAGGAGGAGAAGGACTGAAAAGACAATGGTGAGTGTGATTTCTTTCTTGTACAGTTTTTCTTTCATGAACAAAGGCTCCTTATAATGAGTAATGGCATTGGCTGCAGGCCGTTCCACGTGAACGGCCTGCAGCCGGAAAGGTATTACCTGCCCCATTCAGCATCTCTGAGTTCAACTCGTCTGATTTTTCCACTGATTGTTTTCGGCAGTTCGGTCACAAATTCAATTTTCCGGGGGTACTTGTAAGGGGCGGTTACCTTTTTCACATAGTCCTGCAGTTCCTTGACAAGATCACTGCTCGCCGAATAATCTGGTCCGAGAATGACAAAGGCTTTAACCACTTCACCGCGGGTATCATCAGGGCTCGATACCACAGCGGATTCTGCAACGGCCGGATGCTCGATCAAGGCACTTTCTACTTCAAAGGGGCCGATGCGGTATCCGGATGTGAGGATCACATCATCAGAGCGCCCGACAAACCAGAAATAACCGTCATCATCCACATATGCCTTATCACCGGTCAGGTACCAACCGTCAAGATACACGGAAGCGGTGCGGTCCGGTTCTTTCCAGTACTCCTTGAAAAGACCGACAGGCCGTGAAGGGTTGATGCGGATGGCAATATCACCTTCTTCATTGGGAGGCAGAATATTGCCCTCACCGTCGATGACATGTAGATCGATACCCGGAGTGGGTTTTCCCATGGAACCGAAGCGGGGTTCAATACATGGAAAAGAACCTGCCAGAAGAACAGTTTCGGTCTGTCCGTACCCGTCCCGGATGGTGCAGCCCGTTGCTTTTTTCCATACATCAATGATCTCCGGGTTCAACGGTTCTCCCGCACCGACGCAATGACGAAGGGCAGGGAAGGTATACTTGGAAAGATCCTGGAGAACCAGCATTCGATAGATGGTAGGCGCTCCGCACATGGTGGTAATCGGATACTTTGCCAATAGATCCAGGGTGTGTATCGGGTCAAACCGGTCAGTGTGATGGATAAACAGTGCCGCACCCATATTCCAGGGTCCGAAATAGCTGGACCAGGCAGCTTTGGCCCACCCGGTGTCACTGACATTCCAGTGAAGATCTTCGGGTTTGAGATCCAGCCAGTATTTGCCGGTGACCATGTGGCCCAAGCCGTAGGAATGGGCATGAAGCGCCATTTTGGGAAATCCGGTAGTGCCGGATGTGAAGTAGACCAAACAGTTGTCATCCGCCATTGTATTTGCGGTTTCAAAGGTTTCCGATGCCCCGGCCATGGCCTGGTCGTAGCTGACCCAGCCCTCTTTTTCCGATTCGATGATGATTTTTGATGTCACAGTGTCGCATAGATCATCCACTTCATCGTATGCGGCAGCAATCGTTTCGTTGGTGATAATACAGGCGGCTTTGGATTTATTTGCTCTGAATTCAAGGTCTTTTGAGGTCAACTGTGTGGTACCCGGAGCCACCATGGCACCCATACGGATGCACGCTGTTACGGCAACCCACCATTCAATGTTTCGCGGGAGGACAAGGATAACCACATCCCCTTGCTTGATTCCCTGATCGGTAAGTACGTTGGCAAGCTTTTTAGAGGCAATACTTAACTCATGGAAGGTGACTTTTTCCTCTCTTCCATGGTCATCGATCCAGAACATGGCCAGTTTCTCAGTATCCTGCGCCCACTTGTCAATGACCTGACCGGCAAAGTTGAACGTTTTGGGAACCTCCCATTTGAAATCCTGATACTCTTTTTCATAATCTGTCATATTATGCTGTGCTGTCATACGATTGTCCTTATTGTAAGATTATGGAACAGGTTAAGGGATTGATTATTGACGGTTTTCTCAGTATCACCTCCTTTAGTTGCGTCACTAATCCTTGGTTGTTATTGAGAATATGTAAGCGGACAGGATCCCTATCCGGCATTATCAGGAGCGCAGCAAGTGATTCAGCATCAATAATTCGGGTTTAATAAAGCTGTCGGGATTAAACAATCGGTTGAAACCGCAAAATAGAAGTGAGGATATGGACTGACAGCACGTAGGTAAATCACCTACAGGCGAGTCAAGGATGGGTAAAATCAATCGACCCGAGAGCTGATCTGGCCGGTTTTTTCAAAATGAACGGCGGACCGGAGAAGTGCGTTGGCATTTTTCAGGTTCAGCTTATCCTTGATCCGTTCACGGTAGGTGCCGATGGTTTTTATACTCAGAAAGAGTTTTTCGGCAATTTCCCGTGAACTGAAACCTTTACCGATCATCTTGAATACCTGCAGTTCACGGTCAGTGAGGGTGTCCAAAGGACTTTGATCCTTCTCACCGGTCTGGTTGGAGATATTGGACAGGATCTGCTCCTTGACCCGGTCGTTCAGGTAGACCTTGCCTTCCAGTACATGGTGGATGGCTGTAATGACAGACTCCATGGCCTCCTGCTTCATGATATACCCGCGTGCTCCGGCATGAAGTGCGCGTTGGGCATAAAGGTATTCATCATGCATGGAAAGAACGAGAAACGGGGTGTCCTTGAACAGTTTTCTGCCCTGTTTGACAAGATCAATGCCATCAGAGTTTTCGAGGGTGATATCCGCAATCACCAGGTCAGGTTGAAGGCGAGCGATCTCATCTATTCCACGTGAAACATTTTTGGCCCAGCCGATCACTTCAAGATCATTTTCCTGGTTGATCAACTCAGCAAGGCCCAATCTGAAAATCGGATGATCTTCAACCAGCACTATTTTCTTCTTCTTGGTCATGCTCCACCCATTAATTGGCAGTCCTCATGCACAGGCGTTTTCGAAAACCCACCCTATCATTTATATTCCGCTGAAGCAATGGTCGCGGGGAGCTCCACGCAAACCCGGGTTGAGAATAACGAATCCTGTGATGAAAGTTGTGACCGGATGGAAAAAGAGCAGTCAATCATCTTGGCACGATGCTGCATAATTCTTAACCCCATCCCGTCACTGGCCCGGTCAGGATCAAATCCCCTGCCGTTATCAGAGACGGTCAGGGCCAGTCCCTTATCCCGGGTACCGGTCATGCGTATTTCGACCCGATCAGCCTGCCCGTGTTTGATGGCGTTATGAGCGGCCTCCTGGGCAATATGATACAGGTGGGTGATAATCAGGTGATTGTCGATATCGCTCGGTGCATCGATGCTCAAGGAGCAGTTGACACGAAACAGGTTCTGTATATTGGCGACCAGTTCCTCCAGAGAAGATTCCAGACCGTGGTTAAAGTAGACCGGGCAGAGTCCACGTGCAAGTTGTCGGGTTTTGATGGTGGCTTCTTTGATCAGTTCCGTTATCTGGGAGGTCAAGGCGGCAGCGCTTGGGTCGTTGCTGTCAAGCTTGCGGTACAGCACCTTGGAAAGGCCTTCGATGCCAATCAGGTGGGGGCAAAGATCATCATGGAGGTCATGACCGATCTTGCGGCGCTCGATTTCACCGGTTTCCATAATCTGTTTTTCAAGCCGCTTGAGTTCGGAAACATCCCTGTGGGTGACGACACTGCCAAGCATCTCTCCGGTTTCATCACAGTAAACCGATCCGCGGATACTGACATCGATGAGTTTACCGGCTTTGGTCAGCCGGCGGGTTTCCGTAATGGGAAGCATCAGACCGGATGTCATGGCCTGTATTCCTTTATGGGTTTCATCCCAGTGGTCTTCGGGGACAAAATGATCCATTTTCCTGCCCGTACACTCGTCAAGGGACCAGCCAAACACATTGGTAAAAGCCGGGTTGAGGTACGTCACCAATCCTTTCATATCATATACAATGATGGGATCAGGTGTGGCTTCCATGACGGAACGGTATTTCTCTTCATTGATTTTCAGTGCCTCCTGGGCCACCTGTGTTTCCCTGATCTGGTCCTGAAGGTCACGGCTGTATTTCTCAAGCTTATCCATAAAAGAGTTGTAGTAAAAGGTAAGCTGCCCGACCTCGTCATGTGAGTCCATCTGGACAAGCCGGTCGGAGAATCCGTCCATAATGTCCTGATTGAACCGGGTCATCAACTCTCTCAAAGGGCGGGTGATGGTTGCGCTTAGGACAAAAGTGACTGGAATGAAAATGACCAGGGATGCAATGGAAATAAAAACAATAAAGTTCCGAATGGTTTCCATGGGAGAGTAAAACTCATTGAGGTAACTGGATGAAGCAACAATCCAGTCGTACTCCGGAATGTGATTGAACAACACCAGTTTTTTCCTGAAGCGCCTCTCCTGAGGATTTTTCCAGGAGTAGATCATTTTACCATTTTTCCTTTTGAGCATTTCCTTGAAAAACTGGTCCGGCATGTCCCGGGTCGCCAGAAGATTGGTTCCCTCGAGTTTGGGATGGATAATGATATTCCCGGTGGTGTCCAAAACATAGGCATACCCGGTTTTCCCGAATTTAAGGCTCAGTACGCTCTGCTTGAAATCGTTAACATTCACCAGCTTGATAAACTCCTCTCTGTATGAGGAAACCGTGATCAGCCAGTCCCAGGGTTCAAACAGCATGACATAGAGCGCCTTTGCCATGGGTTTATCCTCGTCCGGGTTTTTCCAGTAATACTCGATATATCCGTTCTGGGTTTTGATCATCTCCTGGACAAATCCGTGCATGGACAGATCTTGGCCTTCGGGGAGTTTGGGGTGTTTAATGGTTTTTCCGTCTTTGCCAATGATGCAGATGTAACCCGTGGTACCGACTTTCTGGCAAAGTATGATTTCAGCCGCTTTTTGCTTGGCTGCCAGCTCGCTCAAATCACCCCGTTGATACTGATCGTATAAATGCTGGATGATATCGTGATTTTTTTCAGCTGCGGCTCTCAAATGATTCTTTATGGAAACCGAGACAGCCGTGCGAACCATATTCTGTATAGCAGCCGTAGAGTTCTTCAACTCACTCTCGATATTGGCGGTCACCGTCTTTTTAACGGTTGAATAAATGATCATAGATCCCATGGAGATGATGATCATGAAAATGGATGAATAGATGAACAGCAGTTTGTAGCGGATTCTGAAGTTTTTTATAAGGTGAAAGGGGTTCATGAATCATTCCTGTGGGTTAGCAGTTTCCGGGTGATCAGAGCTGAATTTTTCAGAAATGACCGGGTTTGTCAAACAATAGGTATATTTTTCTTGACATCCTGTACATGGTTTTTGTATATTGTACTATACAACTATTACAATATACAAATAGTTGTATATATGATTAATTCATTTAATACGGGAACAGGCAGGGCAAGATGATAGATTTTAAACTTGATCCCAAAAGCGGTATCCCCTTTTATCGGCAGATCATTGACCAGATCCGCTACGGGGTGGCAACGGGCAAGCTGTCGGTTGGAGAGCAGCTGCCGACGGTTCGGGCTTTGGCCGTCGAATTGAAGGTGAATCTGAACACGGTGAGTAAAGCCTATCGTGAACTGGAAATTCAGGACATTCTGGAAACCCAGCAAGGTACCGGCACCTTTATTGGAAATGTCCAGGTGTCGATTCCCATGGAAGAGCGTCAGTCAAAACTGGAAAATATCTGTTCGGAGTTTCTGGTAATTGCGTCCAGTTATGGATTTACCCATGATGAAATTATCAGGGAACTCGAGCGTAACAAGGGAGGAAAAAGATGAAAGATGAATCAAAACAGGTTAAACGGTTTAATCCTTTTTCAATTCTGGTACTGGTTGCTCTCAGCAGCGTGTTTTTGATCCTGTACCTTTCCGGAAAAATATATTGGATAACAGCGGTTGCCGGGGGGGTTTTCTCCCTGGCCTTGGCAGCGTCACTCCAGATTGCGGATCAATGGGAAAAGGCCGTGGTCCTCAGGCTTGGAAAATTTCAAGGGCTCAAGGGGCCGGGCCTCTTTTTTATTATCCCTATTGTTGATCAGGTGGATACTTATATTGATCAACGGGTCAGGGTTACGGATTTCTCAGCCGAACAGACCCTGACCAAAGACACGGTACCTGTAAATGTGGATGCGGTGGTATACTGGACGGTATGGGATGCGGAAAAAGCAGCCCTGGAGGTGAGGCGGTATGTGAAAGCGGTGACCTATATTGCCAAAACCGGATTAAGAGACACCATTGGCAAGCATGACCTGGCAGACCTGTTGCACAACCGGGACAAAATTGCTGCGGATCTCCAGAAAGTATTGGATGAGCACACCAATCCCTGGGGCATATCATGTCAAAATGTGGGGATCAAGGACATCGTCATTCCGGCCTCCCTGTCCGATGCCATGAGTAAGCAGGCCCAGGCAGAAAGGGAACGGCAGGCCAGAATCATCCTGGGAACGGCAGAAACAGAGATTTCAGAGAAATTTTCCAAAGCCGCGGAAAAATACAGGGAAAACCCCATTGCCCTCCAGCTTCGCGGAATGAACATGCTGTTTGAGGGACTCAAGGAAAAGGGGTCCCTGATCATAGTTCCGAGTTCTGCTCTGGAATCCATGAACATGGGAACCATCGGGGGGCTGGCGGCCCTGTCAGAGAATCAGGCGGGTAAAACCACGGAAGCCGGGTGATTTTTCTATTGACTTTCATGCATTCTTCTTGAATATATATCGATGTTCAGGTGCCTTGCAACAGGCTGAATAGGGAATCCGGTTGAAATCCGGAACGGACCCGCCGCTGTATTTGGGGACGAAAGCTGAGAGAGACCACTGTTGAGTGACCAACGGGAAGGTTCAGCGAGTAGGATGATCCATGAGTCAGAAGACCTGCCTGAATGAAATAGGGGTGTAGGTCCCGGTAAAGACACCACCCTGCCATAACAGGATTAAAAACGTAATCCCTGAACGGTTCACAGCTGTTCAGGGATTTTTTTATTTTTGCATCACCGGATCGGTTTTATTGGGGCGGGCGAATAAATACCGATGACAGGTGGCACAATCAAACGAATCGATGAAAAAGGAGTGCAGCAATGAAGCGGTTTAAACAGTTTGGAACAGGGATTTTGATATTTTTTTGCGTGTTCATGCTCTGCGGCAGTGTACATGCCAGCCATGGAAAGAGTTTGGCAAAAAAGAAAGGGATTCTGCTGGTGGCGTTCGGATCCAGCGAAGCGTCGGCCCAGATCTCATTTGAAAATATCGACAAGCAGGTTAAGGCAACGTATCCGGGAATTGAAGTCCGGTGGGCCTATACCTCTCATATTATCCGTAACAAGCTTGCCAAGCAGGGGAAAGTACTGGATTCTCCCGAGGTGGCATTGGCAAAAATGCAGGATGATCAATTTACTCATGTTGCCGTTCAGTCCCTTCATACGATTGGTGGTTCCGAGTACCATGATCTGAGGAAAACGGTCGGAGCGTTCAAACAGATGGGCGGGTTTGAGAAGATTATTCTGGGATATCCCCTGATCTCTACCCAGAAGGACATGGAAAAAGCAGTTGATGCGATCATGAAAAATATTCCAGCAGGGCGGAAAAAAAATGAAGCTGTGGTCCTGATGGGTCATGGTACCCACCATCCATCCAATGCGTTTTATGCGGCATTGATGTTCCAGCTTCAGCTCAGGGATCCCAATATTTTTGTGGGAACCGTGGAAGGATATCCGGAAGTGGATTTGATCGAAACCCTGTTGAAACAAAAGAAAATCAAAAAGGCATACCTGGTGCCGTTCATGTCTGTGGCCGGGGATCATGCAAAAAACGATATGGCCGGTGATGAGGAAGACTCATGGAAGTCTGTACTGACCCAAGCAGGGATCTCGTGTGTACCGGTCCTGAAAGGCACTGCTGAATTTGATGAGTTTGTCGATATATGGGTGGGTCATATTTCCGGACCACTCGGGCATTTTTAACATCTTTTCACAAATAAAGCCGGAGGGGGGCCTCCGGCTTTTTATCAGGAACAGTTATATGGATTTCGTTTTTCGGTTTGACCGGCATCGCAAAAAAACTACCTGGCGCAGACTCGGGATCATAGGCGTCATCATTTTTTTCATTTATGGAAACGGCGCGTACTGCGGATCCACTGATAACACCGGCCCTGGTTTTGAGGACCGAGTGATCCGTGAAACCGGGGATCAAATTCAATGGCAGCTGCCGGGGGGTGAAACCACATGGTTAAGTAAACGTCCGAAACGTGTTGTTATACTTTTAACGTCATTGTTGAATCTATGGTACGAGTCAGGCGGAAAAGCGATCGCGAGATGTTCCGGAGAACTGCATGTTCCCCAAGAGGCTAAGGATCTTCCCACTGTCGGGACCTTTGCCGCCCCCAATATTGAGACAATCATTGCCCTTGAACCGGACCTGGTATTGGCATCCAATCTCCCCTCATTTAAAGTTCTGATGCCCATACTGGATGAAAACCACATCGAGTATGCCTATTTTGATTATATAAATTTCCACGACTACCAACGAATACTGTCACTATTTGCTGCCTTGAACGATAATTCAGCCAAGGTTTCACAGATACTCTCCGGTATAGCGGATGAGATCAATGTCGTGAGGGCCCGATATGTTCGGGAGCCCGCACCTAAAGTTCTCCTGGTATTCACCACACCCAATTCCGTATCCTGCGAACTGAATGGGTCCCAGACCAGTGTCATGTTGTCCATGCTGTCGGCGCAGAATGTGATTCCGGATCGCTTCAGTACCATGGGAAAAACCAGGATTAGTTTTAGCCTCGAGAGGATCGTGGTGCTTGATCCGGATATCATTCTGCTCAACACCATGGGAGATGTAGAGGATTGTGAGAAACGTCTTAAAAAGGAGTTCAGCAGCAACCAGGCCTGGGCCGGGCTTCGGGCGATACAGGAAAACCGGTTTTATGTTCTGCCCAAAGAGTATTTCCTCTATAAACCCAACAAAGCCTTTCCCAAGGCCTTGGAATACCTGGCCCGGGTATTGTATGGAGCATCTTAGTGCCGGCTTTAACAATGAGCAGACGCAGCAGGCGGCTCTGCATCCTGGCTGCCCTATTCGTGGTCAGCGTGATGGGTGCACTGTTCAGCCTCAGTCAAGGGTCGCTAAAACTGTCCCCGGGTCAGCTGATCCACGTGTTGATGTCC
>QZLA01000094.1 GCA_004796375.1 Desulfobacteraceae bacterium | reverse complement strand
GGTATTTTCAACCACATACCCCTTGCTGAACTCAGCATCTACCCAGCCGCCCCAATGACGGCAGAAGAGATCATACATATTTCGCCGGGTCAGATTATAACAAAATTGGTAATCATCACCTGTGGCCTGTCGCAGCGTGTAATCCATCACTAATCCGTGGGTTAACAAACTGGCGATTCGGTTAGTATCAATCGCCTGCATGCGGTATCCAGGCATGCGGTACCGCCGACGGGCAGGGTGGCCTTGTGTTCTCCGTGACCAAAGCACAGACCGGCCAGTATGGGTATTCCCAGTCCTCCCAAGCGCTCCTCTATCACCTCTTCCCAGTGGAAACTGCCGGAAGGAAAGCTCCCCGGTCTTTGATCCGGGTCGCAGTCCACCATTTCTCCGATGGCAACACCTGCGCACTCCTGCAATTTTCCGGCATTCAGCAGGTGGGTGATCATGCCGTCAATTTTATATGGCGGCTCCCGGGTTTCCTCAAAAAACAGCAGCTTTCCTTTCGTATCAATCTCATATGGAGTGCCAAGGGAGTAGCTGATCAGGGTAAGACACCCACCCACAAGCGCTCCCTGTGCCCGACCGGGTGACAGGATCAGGGGGTCTACTGCATTGGGACAAGGGCCGATCTCCAGAGGGAGCTCTCCCTGCACCAGCACCTTCTCAAACCCGTCAGCGGTGAAGCCACTGACCGGAGATTTGAATTCAGAGGCAAACATGGGGCCGTAGAAGGTAATCAGCCCGGTAAGCCGGGTGATGGCCAATAGAATTGATGTGATATCACTGTACCCGATAATAATTTTCGGATGTTTTGAAATAAGTTCGTAATCGATGCGGGTCAGCAGGCGGCCTGAACCGTATCCGCCCCTGGTGGACATGATGGCTGTGACCTCCGGATCTGCAACCATACGATGAAATTCTCTCAATCGAAAGTCATCATCCCCGGCAAGATACCGGTCGGCTTTTTTCACCGACGCCGACACCTTGACCCTGAACCCCATCCTGGTAAGGTTCTGAATGGCTTCATCAATGGCACTCGGTTTGAATACCGGGCTTGCAAGGGAGACGATCCCGATGGTATCCCCCCTGGATAGTCGTCTGGGCTTGATCCGCTTAGATTCTACCATGGTGTCCTTATATAAACAGCAGCAGTCTGAGCACATTGAAATAATCGCTGGTTTCAAATGAGATCCAGCCGTCTTCCCTGGACGTGACTCCGGGATAATACCCTGCCCGGTATGCAATCGTATGATCGATGAACCGGATGTCGAGCCTGATTTTTTTTGCCAGTGAGGGACCCGCTGGAAACGGCCTGGCACTCAGGGCAGCTTTCACCCCATTGTAAATTTTTTTGCACGCCTGGTCCGGATGCATATTGATGGTGGATGAGCCAATTCCTTTCTTTACCGCAACCGTCCGGATACCCGGGATCAGTGACACAGCTTCCTGACACACACCCTTGTCGCCGGAGATAAACACAACCGGTACTGATTCCAGGGAAGCGGTTCGGGCATTGACGCCAAACTCCGAGACAGGCCGGTCATTGATACGGATTTCGGCAATACGATCGGAGTAAAGGGTATGTGCCAGGGGATTGTCTGTACTGCCTGCCATGGAATGGTATCCGATCATCAATACCGCATCAAAACTGCTGTCCAGCTCCTGCATCATCATATAGGGATGCCGGCTCCAGCCCCTGACCAGCCTTGCCGGCTCCGGCAGATCCGCAGCCCTGATATTCCTTGCCGTCGAATGGGCATCCCGTACCAGGATATCTGTGGCACCGGCATCCAGCGCTGCCTTACAGGCTGATGCCACCTCCCGGGTTATCTGTTCCTGAAATTCAGGATAGTCCGGGTGGGTTCGTGTGACCTCATCCCAATGGGTTGTTCCGGTGATGCCTTCAATATCGGCACTGATAAAAATTTTCATTTTCCTCTTCTTTATATCGTATCCGTGGTAAACCCAAGACCGGGGGCTTCGGACAGGCAAACCCGGCTTCCCTGGTATTGAATCCCACCCCCTACCGGCTGGGATTTACAGAATAACGGTGCATCCAGATCAAAATGACGGATGACCGGCTCTGCACATGCCAGGTGAGCGGCTGCAGCAACACTGACACTGGTCTCCATCATGGACCCGATCATACACGGAATACCTGCAGATTCGGCAATGGCTGCTATTTTCAGCGCATTATAGATTCCACCGCATTTCATCAGCTTGATATTGAATCCGTCTGCAGCACCGGCATCCAGGATCCGCAGGGCATCCACGGGAGAAAACAGGCTCTCATCCGCATAAACCGGGAGAGACGTACGGCTGCGAACAAATGCCATACCCTTGATATCATAGGATTTCACCGGCTGTTCCATCAGCTGGACATTTAATTTGTGTGCGGCTATGGCATCAGCAACCCTGAGTGCCTGCTTGGGTGTCCACCCCTGATTGGCGTCAATCCTGAGTGCGACGTCGGGGCCGGCAACTTCTGACATGCTGATCAGCCGCCTGATATCCTCGTCCGGATCATGGCCTACCTTGATTTTCAGGACTGAAAACCCGTCCTTGACCGCATCTTTGCAGTCTTTCTCCATGACCGGAACAGTATCGATCCCGATGGTCATATCCGTGATCAGGGTCCGGGGGCTGCCGTTAAGGAATTGAAAGACCGCCTTTTCTTCACTTTTTGCCAGAAGATCATACAACGCCATGTCAACGGCTGCCTTGGCCGAACCGTTGCCCACCATGCAGCCGTTCAGTTTCCGGAAGACCCCATCCGGATCTTTGGCATCCATACCCTTGAGCTGCTGGGCAATATGATCCACAGCAGCCAGGATGGAACCGGTGGTCTCGCCGGTAATCACGGCCGATGGTGCTGCTCCCCCGATTCCGCTCATTCCTTTACCGGTCTTCACCTCTACCAGGACATATTCAAGGTGGTCAATGGATCGCAGGGCCGTTTTAAATGTCTTGACCATGGGAAGGGTTAACGCTTTTGATTGGATCGACTCAATAAACATGGGCGTTCTCCTATTGCAACTGATTGGCCTGGAAATGATTAACATTGATAAACCGGCTTTCCAGTACCGGATGATAATCCGCATCCCCGGGATTGAGACTGTTGATTCTGACGAACCCCTGGGAATGGATCAACCGGCCCTGCCCCAGGCTGATCCCGACATGGGTGACCAGGTCCTTCTGTTTACCGAAGAACAGTAGCTCACCGGCAGATGCGTCCTCGATACGGCTGCTCTTGAAGGTTCCATGCTGCTGCTGCATCCAGGCGTCTCTTGGCAGCTGTTGGCCCAGGCATGAAAATACCAGTTGAACAAACCCTGAGCAGTCCAGTCCTTTGGGTGTTTTTCCGCCCCAAAGGTATTGATACCCCAAAAATTCAGCCGCCATGTCAAGGAGTGTTTCCACCCTAAATTCGGGAAAAGGGCCGAACTGTTCTGCCTGGGTCCAGGCAGTGTCACCGTCCGGGAGCTGGACGTGAACCCATCCATCGGCCTCATCAATACAGGACAGTTCACATCCGATCACCGCATCCCTGACCGGCTGACTTTCTGTGTCCGGGTGCCGGTAGAGGCGGATGAAGTGGGACCGGACACGTTTGAGGTTCCGATCAGGCGCTGGGCCTTCCACCAGTTGGTCATGATCGATCCAGCCCTCATACCCGTCTGGCATCCGGATCCTGACAAACCTGTTCTCCTCATCGATAATATCTACGGGTTCGTTCAGAACGGCCTGGGATACGATTTCACTCTGAAAGCCGGATGACCGGTACAGACTGGCCACACATACATTAATAACACCGGTTTCTGTGGATGTCATGCCTCTTCACTCCTGGTAAAATGATCAACAAATCCGTTAATGACCGACCGGTCATATCCTTTGCTGGCCTTAAACAATTGGGTGGTGTACCGGTCTGAAAAGGTGCCGGCCTGAAGCTGGTTCCGGTTGACCTGTTCAACGATTTCACCCCGGTTCATCACGGCCACCCTGGAACACATATGGGAGACAACAGCCAGGTCATGGCTCACCAGCAGAAAGGTAAGGTTCCTCTCTTTTCTGACCCGCTGCAGCAGGTTCAACACTTCGGCCTGGATGGAGACATCCAGGGCAGAGGTGGGTTCGTCCAGCAGCAGGACAGACGGTTCAAGGATCAGGGCCCGGGCCACAGCCACCCGCTGACGCTGACCTCCGGACAGCTGATGGGGATAGCGGAACCGGAAACGGTTGCCCAGACCGACTTCATCCAGCACCCGTTCGACCCTTGCATTGGCATCACCCAATCCGTGAATGAGTACCGGTTCCTTGAGCGTTTTATCAACCGTATGCCTGGGATGGAGGGAACCATAGGGATCCTGAAACACCATCTGCACCTTGCGGTAAAAGGCCTTGTCCCGTTGTCCGGAAAGATCGGTCCCGTCAATGGAAATCCTGCCTGTCCAATGGGATAGAAGCCCTGTAATGCAGTTGAGGACGGTTGATTTGCCCGAACCGGATTCTCCGACAAGGCCGAAACTTTCCCCGGCAGCTATCTCCAGATCGACACCCTTCAAAGCATGGGAGCGGTTTGCCCCCTGGCCAAAAACAATATTCAGATGTTCAATCGCGATCATTGGGCACTCCTGTCAGATACAGAAAACTGGTCTGAATGCCAGGCCTCATCCCGCTCCAGGATGGGCAGGTATTCATCTGATCCGTTGATTTTCGGGAGGCAGTTGAGAAGCCCCCGGGTATACGGATGAGAAGAGGCCTTCAGATTTCGGGCCTCGCAGATCTCCATAACCCGCCCGCCGTACATGATAATCACCCGGTCGCAAAACGATGCCACCAGTTCAAGATCATGACTGATAAATATCAGTCCCATGCCCCGCTGGGTGACCAGGTCATCCAGAATGGCCAGGACCTGCATTTGAACCGTAACATCCAGGGCAGAGGTGGGTTCATCCGCGATCATCAAAGAGGGCTCCGGAATCAGCATCATGGCAATCATAATCCGCTGACCCATACCCCCTGAAACTTCATGGGGGTATAGGTTGTAGACCCTTTTGGGGTTCCGTATCTTTACAGCATCCAGCATCTCCAGGGTACGCTCTTTTGCTTCTTTCCTGCTCACTTTCCGGTGGGTGCAATACGCCTCATCGATTTGACGGCCGACAGTTCTAACCGGGTTGAGCGAATACTTGGGATCCTGCATCACCATGGAGATCTCTTCGCCCCGGATCTGCCGCATCTCTTTTTCAGACCGGTTCCTTAAATCCTGCCCCTTGAATTCCATCCGGTCCGCAGCCACATCTGCATAGGACGGCAACAGTTTCAGCACGGACCTGCCGGTGACTGATTTACCGGATCCGGATTCCCCCACAATTCCCAGTTTTTCATTGGACATTGAGAAGGATACCTGGCGCACGGCCTGCACATCCCCTTTGGGGGATGGGAAGGTTACATTGAGGTTTTCAACCGTCAGTAATGGAATCTGTGTCATCATGCCTGCTCCCGTTTGGGGTCCAGAACTTCCCTGAGGCCGTCACCGAACAGGTTGAAGGCCAGGCTGACAATGAATATGGCTGAACCGGGCATGGTGATCAGCCACCAATGATCCAGGATAAAAGCCCGGCCCGCAGATGTCATGGCACCCCACTCCGGTGACGGGGGCTGGGCACCCAATCCCAGAAAACCCAGTCCTGCGGCTGTCAGGATAATGCCTGCCATATCAAGGGTGACCCGGATGATCAGAGAGGACATGCACAGCGGCATGATATGGCCGGCAATGATCCTCAAAGGATTGGCCCCCTGAAGCTTGATGGCATTGATAAAATCCCTTCCCCGGATGGTCAGCGTTTCGGCCCGTGCGATCCTGGCATAAGGCGGCCAGGAGGTGATGGATATGGCGATGATGGCGTTTTCGATCCCGGGCCCCAGCGCTGCCACAAAGGCAAGGGCCAGGATCAGTTTGGGAAACGCCAGAAAAATATCTGTGATCCGCATAAGTACGGTGTCCACAATCCCGCCGAAATATCCGGATACCGTACCCACAATAATGCCGACCGGTGCGGCAATAATCGCCACAAGACCGATGACATAAAGGGTGAGCCTGGATCCATGGATAATCCGGCTGAAGATGTCACGTCCCACCTCGTCTGTGCCAAAGAAATGCTTGCCGGACAAGGGCTGGAGCCGATTGGCAAGATTGGTCTCTACAGGATCATAAGGTGCGATCCAGGGGGCAAATATGGCCACCAGGATGAGACTCAGGATGATGGCCAACCCCAGAACGGCCAGATGGTTTTTTGAAAATTCCAGGATACCGATATAGATCCGGCCCACATACGCCTGGGACGACGATTGCGGCGTATCTGTCAGCAGCCAGGTTTTCCATTGGTTTCTTAGTAAAAGCATATTCTGCATCCTTTATCTCGCCCTTGGATCCATGACCTTATAGAGAAAATCACTGAACAGGTTGATACTTAAAAAAATGGCACCCACCACAATGGTGCTGCCCAAGACCGAGTTCATATCCGCGTTCAACAGGGAATTGGTCAGGTAGAGTCCCAGCCCGGGCCAGGCAAAAACGGTTTCAGTCAACACGGAGCCCTCCAAAAGCCCTCCGAAACTCAGGGCAATGACGGTGATCAAGGGAATGGCGCAATTACCCAAAGCATGGCCCCACACCACCTTCCATTCAGCAACGCCTTTTACCCGTGCCGTTATAATATATTCCTGCCGAAGCTGCTCGATCATGAAAGACCGTGTCATACGGCTCAGGTATGCCATACTGTAGTACCCGAGCAGGCTTGCCGGGAGAATGAGGTGGGACAGTGCATTTTTAAATATGTCGTATTCCTTTGCCAATAACGAATCAACCAGCATCAGTCCGGTAACAGGTGTCACAATATCCTCATAGAACATATCCACCCGGCCGGGGCCGGGCAGCAGATCCAGATTTGCATACAGGATCATCAACCCCATCAGACCCAGCCAGAAAATGGGGAGGGAGTATCCGAAAAGACCGATTACCCGCGTAATATGATCGATGATGCTTCCCCTGTATACGGCGGACAATACACCAAGGGGCACACCGATGATCACACCCAGGAACGTCCCGGTCACAGCAAGCTCTATGGTGGCGGGAAATACCCGCAAGATATCCTCCAGCACAGGCCTTGCCGTGAGTACGGATGTGCCTAAGTTTCCTGAGAGTACATTTTGCAGATAAATAAAAAACTGTTTCCATAAAGGCAGGTGGAGACCCATGGCGATTCTTGCCCGCTCGTAGACTTCAGGGGAGGCTTTATCCCCGACCACAGCCAGGACAGGGTCAATCGGAACCACCCTGCCGATCAGGAAGGTCACCAGCAACAGCCCCAGAAACGTGGTCAGCACCACTGCCAGAAGGCGGCCAAGGGCATACAGATGGTTGAGTAACCGTTCTTTTGACATGAATTAACTCCCGGTTTGAGGTGCCGGCTCAAATCTGTCTGAACCGACACCGTGTCATCCGCTACTTGGTGATCTCGTTGTAAAAATTACTGTCAAAGCTGGGGCCGAGGATAAATCCATTTACATTGGCACGCTTGGCCATGATTTCAATATCCTGGAACATGATGACAAAAGGAGAGACCTTCTGGTGCTCTCGCTGCAGGTCAAGGTACATTTTTTCACGTTTCGCGCTGTCGTGCTCAAGCACTGCGGCATCGGCAAGTTTGGTCATTTCCGGGATATCCCATGCATTCCGCCAGGCCAATGGCTTGGATTTGGCATCGTCTGAGTTGTCCGGATTCCGGGCAAAGGTGTCCGCATTGGTGTGGGGATCCATATAATCCGGTCCCCAGCGTCCGATATAGATGTCATGGTTCCGGGCACGATACTTGGTCAGGGTCTGCTTGCCTTCACCGGGGATGATTTCCAGCTTCACACCGGCTTTGGCAAAGCTGGCCTGGATGGAAAGTGCCATTGAGGTTGTCGGTTCGGAGTTCCGGGTGTCCATGGTAATTTCAAACCCGTTTTCAAGACCGGCTTTCTTAAGCAATGCTTTGGCCTTCTCAGCATTCAATTCATACGGTATCTCTTCGAGCGCACCCAAAAACCCTTTGGGCAAAAACGCCTGGTGTATGGTGGCCTTTCCGTCAAGGATGCTGGATTCCATTCCTTTGTAGTCGATCAGGTACTTCAAGGCTTCTCTGACTTCCGGCTTTCCAAGATACGGGTTTTTCTGGTTCAACCCCAGGTACCAGACCGCACCCTTTGCCTTTTTGCGAACCTTGATGTCTGAGTTGCCGGCCAGGCCTTTGACATCATCAGGCTGAAGGTTTCTGGCGATATCAATATCACCCTTCTCCAGCAGCAGCCTCTGGCTGGCAGATTCCGTGATATGACGGATGATGATGCGTTTCATCGCAGATGAACCGTTCCAGTACTGGTCATTACGGTCCATGATCAGGGTTTCGGAAGGCTTCCACGTTTTCAGTTTAAAGGGCCCGGAGCCCGCGTAGTGGGTTTTAAGCCATTCATACCCCAGGTCGCCCCCGGAGGCATGCTTCATCACCTCTTTTTTATCAACGACAGAACCGGCCGTGGAGGTCAGGCAGTAGAGAAAAAAGGTGGGCGCGTAGGGTTTGTCGATAACGATCTTTACACTGTAGTCACCGGTCTTGGCGATGGTTTGCTCTACATTTTCCGGTGTAAATCCGAACTGGGACAGGATGAATGCAGGTGATTTGTCCAGTTTGATCACCCGCTGGAGCGAGAACACCACGTCATCTGCGGTGAGTTTGTTTCCAGATGCAAATGTGATGTTTTTCCTGATGCTGAAATGATAGGTTTTTCCGTCCGGATCTATGGTCCAGCTTTCAGCAACCACACCGAAAATATCGCTGACATTGTCTACATCATAGCCGATGAGCCGGTCATATGCATTGGCTGCATATTCAGCACCGGAAAATTCAAAAATTTCTGCCGGATCCAATGTAATGATGTCATCAATTCTTGATGCCATCACCAAAGTATCCTTGGGGGTGGCAGCCATTGCAAACTGTGCAACGGCAAGTACTAAGATTAGAGCAAACAGTTGAATCTTTCTCATGACGCCTCCTTTTTATAGTTGGGTTAAAAAAAACGATCAGCCGGATGCATTGAGATCCGGCTGAATATTTCATCATATGAATTCCGGATATGTGCCTTCATCAATTCCTCAGCCTTCCCGGTATCTTTGTTTTCAATGGCGTCAATGATCGCAAGGTGCTGAAGCGGCGCCTGCATATGCTGTTGATAATCTGTTTTATGAGTATAGTAGCTCTCGAAGAAAAACGTATAGTAACTCGATCTCCAGAAGATATGGCGGCTGTATTGAAATAGATATTTGTTTTTGCTCTTTTTTGCAACTTCAGAATGAAAGGCTTCATTCACTTTTGAGTAGGCCACTTTATTTCCAATACTCCCGTGCTCACTTTCCTTTTCAACCACGCGCCGCAGATCAACTATATCCTCTGGGAGACAATTTTCCGCTGCTGATGCGGCATTCAACCCTTCAATGTGTTCTCTGGCAAAAAAAACCGCTTTGGCATCCTCAGGAGAGGGAGAGGGGATCATGCACCCTTTTTTCTTCATTTTAATAATGAATCCCCTGGCCTCAAGACGGGTCAGGGCATGGCGGACCGGTGTTCTGCTTCTCATTTTCAACATCTCGGTCAGTTCGGTTTCCAGCAATAGGTCACCCGGCTTGAAATGATGCTCAAAAATTAATTTCATGATGGCATCATAGGCAATTTCTTCTAAATTTTTTTTGGCCATGGTTTGTCCAGGATGCTTTAATGTAACCATTGATGTGTACATTAAAATGCTTTTTATTGCCGTGTCAAGCACTTTTTTGCGCTCACATCCGTCTCACTGATCATGTTTTATATACGATCAAATCTATGTCAGGATTTATTTGGTGAGGCATTAACGTCCAAAATCTGGAAAAGGATCTTGCAAAAGAGCAGGGATCAGCATACCCTCACATAATTGATGTTTGGTAACACTTAAAATCAAGACGGGCGATGCCAGAAATTTCATTAAAATTCAGACCTGCGTCACACCATGATATACCCACGATTGTCCGGATGCTTTCTGATGATCCACTGGGGGCGAAACGTGAAAAATTCGAGACCCCGCTCCCTGATAAATATTATGAAGCTTTCAAATTCATCAGGGATGATCCCAATAATGAACTCGTTGTTGCCACAATTGACGGGAATATTGCCGGCTTTATGCAGATCACTTTCATTCCCTATCTGACATATCAGGGAAGATGGCGGGCATTAATAGAGGGCGTTCGGGTCAGCAGAGAACTTCGAAACCGTGGAATTGGGAAAAAACTGTTTCAATGGGCCATTCAAAGGGCAACACAACGAAACTGCCATCTGATTCAATTGACCAGCGATAAAAAAAGACCGGATGCGATTAAATTTTACAAATCACTTGGATTCGTACCCAGTCATGAAGGCTTGAAACTACACTTAGAACTGTAATATTCTCACACCCATAAAAAAAATGCCCCGGGGTTGACCGCTTCCACCCGGGGCATTTGAGACATATTATTGGATCGGTTAGTTGTCTATCAGCACCTTTTCCAGGCGTTCCACCATATAATCGATCTCCTCTTCATTGATCACGAGGGGTGGAGAGATGCGGATGGTATGCCCATGGCTGTCGTTGACGATCATGCCCAGATTCAACAGTTTGCGGCAGAAATCCATGGCATTGCCCTCTTTCACCTCAATCCCGATGAACAATCCCTTTCCCCTGACCTCTTTGACATGGGGGGATCTTGTTGCCACCTGCTCGATTTTTTCCTTTAAAATCGCACCCATTTTTGCAGACCGTTCGGCCAGTTTTTCGTTTTCAAACACCTCAAGTGACGCCGTACCGGCCACACAGGCCAGGGGATAACCGCCAAAGGTCGATCCGTCAGACCCCTTGGTGAATACCATGTCCATGATTCTGGCATTGGTGATAAACACCGAAAGCGGAACCAGGCCGCCGGACAGTGCTTTGCCCAGGATCACCCCGTCAGGCACGATATCTTCGTGCTCGAAACAGAATTTTTTCCCGGTACGGCCCATACCCACCTGGATCTCATCCGCGACCAGCAGCAGATCATGGTCATCGCATAACTGGCGCAGGCCTTTTAAGAATCCCGCGGGAGGCACTTTCATGCCGCCCTCTCCCTGTAGGGGCTCCACCAGGATACCGCAGGTGTTTTTATTAATGGCCGCTTTCACCGCGTCAAGGTTTCCAAACTCAACAGAAACGAACCCCGGTGTCAGCGGTCCAAACCCCTGCCTGTATTTTTCAGAGGTAGAGAAGGATACCACCGAGATGGTCCGGCCGTGGAAATTGTTGTTAAATACGATGATCTCCTGATCTCCGTCCTTAATCCCTTTCTGCTTATACCCATAGTAGCGCATGGTTTTTATGGCGGTTTCAACCGACTCGACCCCGCCGTTTTTGGGCAGGACCTTGTTCCCGTGATTCCCGAACCGGGGCCCCATCTGCGGGGCAAACTCGGCCGCTTTTGACAGGAAGACACCCAGGGGATCGGAGTACACCACATTGGAAAGAACCGAGGCATAATTCCCGGTCAGGGCATCCATGGCCGCGCGGGTGATTTCAGGATGATGATGCCCGGGGTTTGCGGCTGAATACGCAGCCAGGCAATCCAGGTAGCGGTTTCCCTTTTCATCGATCAGCCAGCATCCTTTGGCCTGTCTGACCACCAGACCGATACGGTCGTAATGATGGGCGCCAAATCCTTCCTCCATACCGAAAATGCGTGTATCGCTTTCACTTGAGAACCCTTTGGTCCCGGTTGCATGTCTGACAGCAGTCATGGTACCTCCCTAATTATCCTTTTTTATAATGTCATAAATTCTCATCTCATGGTCACTCAGCGTCTGTCCTCGATCCAGAGTCTTTTCCAGGAAACAGTGGTAGAAGTCGTGCCTGAGGCTGTCCCGGTTGGCCGTAATAAACCACCGGTTCCGGGTCCAGTTGATGGCAGATGCATCCTCACGATCGGTTTGAAACATACCGACCAGGGCCTCTTTTTTATCGGTGATCAGGTCAAACGAACGGCCGCCCATCCCCGCTTCAAGCTGCTCATGATCCGGATGGATCACCTGAACATCAAACTTGATGGCAATATCCCCCATGCAGATATACCGGATGTTAACCCCCCGCTGATCCGCGTCCTCCAGGTACTTTTCCAGGTAGATATTGGCCTGGGGAAACAGCCTCACATAAATTTCTTGTTCCGCACGATTGATCATCTCCTCGGCCTTGGCCATTACATTGTCGTACCCGGTAATGGTCCAGATATAATCCAGCTCATCCTTTTGAGACGCCTTGGTGATTTCCTGCTCAAATATGGTCAAATCGTTTTCAAAACCGGACTTGAGCCGCCGGATCAGTTCATCAGACGGCAACGGGGCATACTGGCCGGTGTTCACCTCAATGACATAGCCTTTGGCCATCAGGTTCCGCAGCACATCATAGATGCGGGAGCGGGCCACACCGGATGCTTTACTCAGTTGTGAACCGTTCACCGGATGATTGGCCACCAGGGCCAGATAGCAGCTGGCTTCATATTGTGTAAAACCCAGATTTTTTAAACTGGTGATGGTATCCATAAGTTCTCGATTAAAAAGTGTTGCTACCCAAATAGCAACATAAAGAATCCGATTCTCAAAGTCAAGTGTTAAAAAGAGGTTGGATGAACTCTTTTGACCGTTCAAGCAGCCCTTGACTTGTAAAAGCGAATGTCCAAAATTTTTAACGCATGTATCGTGGAAAATAGCTTTTGCCATCGGAGAATAGTTTATTGGCGAGATACAGATAGGATTCGAATAGTCAGGGTCTGGGGCAGTGAAAGATTTCTGGTTATTCCATTTAAAGTTTTCTCAGATTTTGCCGGAGGGTATCACGGTCTCGGGCTGCCCCGATCGTAATATTTTAAAGGGTTAAAGTCTTCAGCGTTTATAAAACTAACGTTCCTGAGTTCTCCAAATATAGATTGCGGGACCTGATTCTCCTTAAACACTATTGGCCAATTATTTTTCACGGCTTCAGCCATTTGGGAGACAATATGAAAGGCATTTTCTCTGTCTATCCCAAAAGCAGAGGGTTCAGACAACAGATTGTCAATCGTCGCCAACCTGCCATGTTCTCCGATTCTTAAAAAGGACAATTGCCGCTCTTCAAGGCCCATAGGCTGGGCCACCACATCATAAAGCGGAGAAAGCCGCCACCCGCCTTCTGAATATAAAAACCCATGATTTCTTAAATGGTCGTCATAATTGTTGCACAAAACATTAAAGACCATTCGCCGGTAAAGCTGCTCAAGATCTTCTTTGATATATGCAGGGCTGCCATATAAACGGAGCTGGCCTGCAATGTCTTGATAGCTCTGGTCGTGGTCTGCAGAATGGCCGGTACTTTCAGCCTCCCCCTGGAGACCTAAAAGGGTTCTGGCGGATATAAAGTGCTTTCGGATCTCTGTCTCCCGATCAAAGCGTTCGATCAGAAAAATGTCCCTCCCGGCGACGTCTATAACCCGAGTTTCAGGGACTACAAGCCCGCACAGCCTTGCCAGGGACATGGTGGCGTTCTCTACCCGGCAGGTCGACCAGGCGTCAAACCTGCGGCTGAATTTTGCAACCCATTGTCGGCCGTCCAGAGATGTGGACGCTTTTGGTTGCGCTCCCCCCAGCCCGGAATCAAAAGAGGACCCTCGAACAAGAAATCTTTTGTATTTATTTTCCAGTTCATTCTCACTATCAATGGTATCTGCAATTTTCAGCATATCTTCAAGATTCAACGACTCGCCGTCCAGTTCACCCGGGGTTTTAAACGGGAACCGTCTTTGGGGTCCATTCAGATCCGGTCCAAAGGCAAGGGCCCCGGCTCGATCGTCTGCAGATAAGGTCAAATAATCAAATTCCGTTAAAATGAACCCCTTGCCCTGAGCGGCCTGGTTGAGGACATGGCGGCCCCAGCCATCCGGAGAGGCGTCCCTGATACCGCCGAATAACATTCTAAAGCCCCTGGCCGTTTGAAATCTTCCAGTCTGTAGCGGGAGAGAGACCGGGTCCAGCGGCAACGCATCATGGCGCTCCAAATATCGTTTGCCATATTGGAATTCTGCGTATGAATCTCTTCCCTGACCGTTCATAGTAAGAATACCGGCAGGGATAAAATGACCGTTCAAATGGATATAAACGTATGTTTCCTGACTCATCGGTTAAAAATCCAGTTTATCCTCTGATGGGCTGTTCCGGATACGCCTGGGCAAATTGCGGATCTCTTTTTGAATGCCCACGGTATCGTTTCCCGGGGAAGCCAGGTCGGTTATTTGATCCTCCATCCCAAAAACCCAAAGCGCCTGAAGCAGTATATTGAGGCTGATCCCCGGATCTCCGGATTCCAGCCGGCCGATAGTGGGCAAAGAGCACATCAGTCGGGAAGCCAACTCTTTTTGGGTCATTCGTCGCCTTTTCCTGGCGGTTTGAAGATTTTTACCCAGGGTTTCCAAGTGCTTTTTTAGATGGATAGGCAACGCTGATTTGGCGATGCTTTTTTTGGCCATGCCACACCTCAATTAAATTATATATAATTAACTTATGGGATTTTAATAACAAGTTTATATTACTTTGTAAAGAAGTCAGGTATAAAAAAACCCACAAAAGCCCTCGTTTTTTAAGGCAACAGGTCATATGTACTAAAAGTGCCTTACCGTAAGATCTGATCAAGGAATAACAACATAACCGGGGGCAATACAGTGGGCCCACATCCTCGAATTGGATGAGTGAGGTATAAGGTAGAATCAACACCGCCATTTTTAGAGTGGCTGTTAGGGGTCCTAGCCTCTCCATTGCCGATGGCTATGCCTGTTATGGTAACTGAAATTGTGCACCCTCCACCTGGACAGATATCAAACACCCGGTCAGTTCCTGAACCATCAATTTGAGTATAGTCTGCACCATTGCCCAGAATGATAAGGTACTGGTTGAGAAGTAAATGGAATCTTCTGATGACCCATTTTATTCATATGATCCGTTAACAATTAATAGATTGACAAAATACTCAGATTCGATAAATTCGGGTGAAAATATTCTTATAGTTACTATATTGAGGACAGTAACTTTTACTTCAGGACACAAACTTTTAGAGGCTAACAAATAACAGGAGCAAACCATGGCAGGTGTAAACAAAGTGATACTGGTCGGCAATCTTGGCAGAGATCCGGAAATCAGATATTCGCAGCAGGGAACTGCAATCGTTAATTTTTCAATAGCCACAAGTGAGGAGTGGTTTGACAAAAACACCAACCAGAAACAGGAGCGTACGGAGTGGCACCGGGTGGTGGTGTTCGGAAAAATAGCAGAGGTTTGTGAAAAGTACCTTTCCAAGGGGAGACAGGTCTATGTAGAGGGTAAACTTCGGACCAGCACCTATGAAAAGGAGGGCCAGACCCATTACTCCACAGATGTGGTGGCCCAGACGGTTCAATTCCTCGGCGGCCGTCAGGAAGGCGGGTACCAGAATGGCGGCGGCGGATACCAGCAGGGAGGGTATCAGCAGGATAACGCGCAAGGCGGATACCAGCAGAACATGGGCGGCCAGCCGGCGTTCCAGGGACAAACCAGCCCGGGGGCACCATCCGGAATGCAGGGCGGTCCCATACCCGAACCGGATGATGATATTCCGTTCTAAGTTTCCCGTCCCCCAGCCTTTCGGCATCAGATAAAACGGACGGCCCATTGATCTATTGACACTTTTTAACTGCTGCCCGTTTTATCTGCCCGACCACTCTTCCATTGCTGTTGGGTTGGCGTTCGTGCATGAAATATGGTACCATCGGCTATCCTGTTACGTGTAACATAAAGGCCGCCATGGAAGAGATCCAACGCCTGATCCAGAAAAATGAGCGTCTTCTGGCAATCAACCGGATGCTGATACAGATTGCCAATGCCCAAAACACCTCCGCCACACTGGATGAGCTGTATCATTTCATTTACAATGCCCTGAGAACAGCCACCGGGGTGAATAGCTTTTACATTACCCTGTACGATCCTGAATCCGACCTGATGAATTTTGTGTTTCACCGGGATGAAAAAGAGGGGGATGATGATCTTGGTGATTTCAAGCACATCGGCCTGACGGAAACCTATACCCTTACCGGTGAGCTGATCAAGCATGAACAGCCCATGGTGCTGACCCGGAGGGATATTCTCCAGCGCATCCGGGAAAATCCGGTCAATATGGTCGGCGAACCGCCTGAGAAGTGGATCGGGGTTCCTTTGAAAATAAAAGGACAGACCATCGGTGCCATGGTGAGCCAAACCTATACTGCTCCGGACCTTCTGGACCAGCGCTCCGTGGATATCCTGACCGCAGCTTCAGAGCAGGTTGCCATTGCCATAGACCGGAAACAGGCTGAGCAGGCCCTGATCCGAAGCCAGGACCAGATCAGACTCCTGTCACGGCAAATGGAACAGTACAGCCTGGTTGCCGCCTCCGCCATATCCATGTCCAACGAAGCCGATATCTTCGACAGTATCTGCAAGGCGGTCACCGAATACTCGGATTATACCCGGGTGGTGATTATCCGGTTTGAAGGGGAGCCGCCCATCCAGAATATTGTCAGCTCCAGCAACGTGCTGCCCCGACAGATCAAGGCGGTACAGGACCTGAACCTGAGCGCTGAATTCTATCTCGATCTCTATGAAAAGGGGATCAGATTCGGGAAGTTTTCCGTGTATATTCCCCATGACCTGATCAATCCCAAGCTGGACACCCCCTATGAAGAGAGAACCGTTGAACCGGATAAACTGCCCAAGGCATGGCACCATCACGACAAACTGCTGGTCCGGATGAATAATGAGCTAGGAGAACTGATCGGGCTTATCGCCGTGGACCGGCCAAGATCCGGCAAGCTGCCATCCGATGATACCGTCCGTCCTCTGGATATTTTTTCAAGTCTGATCTCCCAGATCATGAGATACAAAAAGGCCCAGGAAGCCCTTGAGCAGGAAAAGAAAAACGCGGATGCGGCCAACAAAGCCAAAAGCGATTTTCTGGCCAATATGAGCCATGAAATCCGGACCCCCATGAATGCCATCATCGGAATGACCCAGATCCTGGCCGGAACCCGGTTGTCTGAAGAGCAAAAAGAGTATACCAGGATCGTAGAAAAAAGTGCGGATGCACTTTTAGAGATCATCAACGATATTCTCGATTTTTCAAAAATAGAAGCCGGTCGACTGGAACTTGAAACCATGGCGTTCAATCTGCGCAGCACCATGGAGGATATTGCCGACCTGTTCGCAGCCAAAGCACGGGAAAAGCAGATCGAATTCGTCTGCATAGTCTCGCCTGATGTGCCGGAATGGGTAACGGGTGACGCGGGAAGGCTGCGTCAAATACTGATCAACCTGGTAGGCAATGCCATGAAATTTACCCATGAGGGAGAAATTTCCCTATCGGTTCATCGTGACCCAGGCCATGCCGTCGAAAGTCGGTTCCGGTTCGAAGTAAAGGATACCGGTATCGGTATTCCCCGTGACCGCCTGTCCAAAATCTTTGAGTCCTTTTCCCAGGCAGACACCTCTACCACCCGGAAATTCGGTGGTACCGGCCTGGGTCTGACCATATCCAAGGAGCTGGCCGCCCTTATGAACGGCACCATTGGCGTGGACAGTACCCAGGGTAAAGGATCGTTGTTCTGGTTTACCGCCTTGTTGCCCTCAACCCAGCCCAAAGAAGCATCCCTGGCGGCACCTGCCAATGTTGGTGCCCTGAATGTCCTGGTGGCCGACGGCCATGCCTCAAGCCGGAAGCTGATCTGCCTGTACCTGAAATCCTGGGGCTGCCGTTTCACAGCCGTCCGGAAGGTGGAGGAGGGACTTGAAGCACTGAAAAGCTGCCAGGCCAAAGACCTGCCTTTTGACTTGTGTATCGTCCACCATATGGAACCCTTTTTTAACGGAGAGGTTTTCGGCAGAAAAATCAGGTCACTGGATCTTTCTTATTCACTGAAACTGGTTCTGATCACCACACCAGGAGCGCCCGGGGATGCTTCCCGGACGAAATCCATCGGTTTTGATGCTTACCTGACCAAACCCATAAAATACTCCCAACTGTTCAACTGTTTGTCACAAACCGTTTTCCAAAAAGAAATTCCGGCCAACAGCACCCCGGACAAGACGTTGATTACCCGGCATTCGCTCAAAGAATCCCCGCCCAAAGCGGTCCGGCTGCTGGTGGTGGAAGACAACCCGGTCAACCAGAAGGTGATACAAAAAATTCTTCAAACCTTTGGATACACCCCCCGGATGGCCGCCAATGGAAAGGAGGCTATGGAATGCCTGGAGCAGGAAACCTTTGATATGGTTTTCATGGACATCCAGATGCCGGAAATGGACGGCCTTACAGCAACACGGCAGATCCGCAACAGCACCGGTGCAATCCTGAAACCGGATATCCCCATTGTTGCCATGACGGCCCATGCCATGCCCGGAGACCGTGAGATATGCCTGGAAGCGGGAATGACAGACTACATCACCAAACCCATCAAACCCTCTACCCTGTTGGAAAAAATCATCCAGCACACCTCTGGAGCGACCCGGTGAAAATTCAAAAGATCACCCCGGATATCCTTTACCTCACACCTGATTCCATGAGAAAGCTGGGTGCATGTGCCGGTGTTGTCGCCCATGGCAAGAAGGCCACCATCGGCATTGACCTGAACCTGGGCCCCACCGACAGTCTGGATGCCCTGCGTCAATTCAACCCCGATCTGGCCCTGATCACCCATTATCACCTGGATCATTCCATATGGATCCGGCGTGCTGAAAAGACTTGTCAGGCAAAGGTTCTGGTACCTGAGGCAGAAGCACAATATCTATCCTCCCTGGATTATGTCCTGGATCGTACGGCCGGGAAGTTCAACCTGACCCGGGAATGGGAAGACTTTATCGTCAACACACTGGGATTCACCCCCCTGGAAACCTTTGAGACCCTGACCTCAGAAACCGGGCTGGACAGATACAGAGACGGACTCACCCCCATACCCACGCCGGGACATTCTCCCGGCCATTTCTCATTTTATTTTTCAAAAGAAAAGATCCTGTTTTCAGGAGATATGGGACTGGATCGTTTCGGCCCGTGGTACGGATGGCCCGACTGTGACCTGGAAGGTATCGTTCAATCAATAGACCGCCTGTCCCGCCTTGATCTGGATTTGATCCTGACCAGCCATGGCGGAGTGATCAACAAAGAGGATATTCCCGGGGCCTGGCAGTCGAGCCTCTTTTCATTGCTCAAGCGGGAACGGCGTATCCTGGATCAGATGGACGCCGGCCTGAGCCGGGAAGAGATCCTTAAGAACGGGGTATTTTATCCGGTTACCTCCACTGCCCCGCCGCCCATGGTACGGTTCCTTGAAATGTGGGACAAAACCATGCTGGATCATCACCTGAAGGTGATTAGACAGGGAGGACTACAACACCTGTTTCCGGATATATGGCCGATGGAGTAATCCGCTTATGCGGCGGAAATATTCCGCTGGTGCGGCGGAAGTATTCCGCTTATGCGGCGGAAATTTTCCGCTGGGTGCGGCGGAAATTTTCCGCTGGGTGCGGC
>QZLA01000162.1 GCA_004796375.1 Desulfobacteraceae bacterium | reverse complement strand
CCCGCTCCAGCATTTTTGAAAGAAGATGCCGATTGGTCGGTTTATCGTCCGCGATCAGCGCCCTGATCTTTTTTTGACCATCCGCAAGCTTTATGACATCCCGATAATAAAAAACGGCCTCCAGATCAGCTTTGCTGCCCTTTTCGGCCCTGCAGGAAAAGCGAAATACCGACCCTTTATTCTTTTTACTGCTGACACTGATGTCGCCATCCATCAGGGCGGCAAACTTTTGGCTGATGGTGAGCCCAAGCCCTGTGCCCTCATGCAGTGATGAATCGCCCACCTGTTCAAAACTGTGAAAAATCCGTTTCAGATCCTCCTTGGCGATCCCCCTTCCGGTATCTTCCACTTCAAAGGTAATAAGAACCCCTCTGTTCGGCGTTGAATCCGATGACGCTGACATGACCCGTAGGGTGATGCCGCCGTAAGCCGTAAATTTCAAGGCATTACTCAACAGGTTGATCAGTATCTGTTTAATCTTACCCTCATCTGCCTTGATGATCCTGATCAAATCATCTGACTGATGAAGTTTGAGAAATACTCCCTTTTCATCAGCACGTACCTTAAACATGCGAAAAACCGTATCCAGTAATTCGTAAAGGTCGAACACCTTGGCGGTCAGGTCAAACCGCCCGGCCTCAATTTTAGACAATTCCAAAATATCATTGATCAGTAAAAGCAGATGTTCGCCGCTTTTATTGATTGTTGTCAGACTGGACTTTTGATCCGTCGTCAAATTCGTATCCCGGCCCAGAAGTTGAGTATAGCCAAGTATCGCATTCATCGGGGTTCGAATCTCATGACTCATGTTGGCCAGAAAGGTGCTTTTCGCCCGGTTGGCTGAATCTGCCTGCTGCTTGGCGACAAACAACTGCTGTTCCGTTTTTTTTCGAAGCCTGATTTCCGATTTAAGGCGCTTGACCCAGTACATGAGAATGAATAGCAGCAACAGGATGGGCAGGATGGTTTTAAACAGGGTGGCCAGGCTGGTTTGGTGTTCGTATTTGATGGAAATCCATTTCCTGTAAATCGTGTTTTTCTCAGTTTCGGGCAGAAAGTGAAAGAATTTTTGTAAAATACCGGCCAGTACATCAAAGTCCTTCCTGACCGCCATTGAAACCCTGGCAGTGTATGGGGTTTTACCGGCGACTTTCAGGGAGGCAAAATTGCGTTTTCCAACGTAATACCCTGCGGTCAGGATACTTGCCACACAAGCGGTGGCCTCTTTGTTTTCCAGCATGGCCAAAGCGTTTTCTATGGTAGACGCCTCTACCAACTCGACAAGGGGGTAATCCCTGGAGATCATCTCTGCTGTTGCATACCCCTGGACCACTAACACCTTTTTCCTTGATAACTCTTTGAGGCTCCCCACATAGGTGGTATCGTTCCGGGTGAAGATGACAATCGGTATTTCAAGGTAGGGCGTAGTAAACGAAAAGTGTTCTTTTCTGGGAGCAGTCTCCATGATTCCGGAAATCATGTCTATTTTTCCCGCCTTTACCTGCTCGACCCCCTTGCTCCAGTTCTCGATATCCTGGATCTCAAATCGGATGCCGAGATTCTCTTCAAGCAGCTTTAAATAGTCGATGGCAATACCGTGGTATCTGCCGTCATCCTTTTTAAATTCCAATGGAGCATAGTTAGGATCAGAGCAGACCCTGACAATCGGATGAGCGGTCAGCCACTGTTTTTCATGATCCTTGAGCAGAGACATGAAATGCATGCTTTCACCCTTGGATTCTATGGGAAGCCACTTCTGGAAAATGGCGGTTTTTTCCTCTAACGGTATCGCCTGCAATGCTTTTGAAAGGATTGATCTAAGGATCGGCCAATCTTTTCGAACCGCTAAACGCTGACCGTTTTTGCCGTCATCATAGCTCGCTGCCACCTTTAAATTGGTCAGGCCGTTCTGCCGTGCATGAAACACATTGATTCCCAACACCCCGACATAGGCTTCCGCCTGATTGTTCGCAACCGTCTTTAATCCCTCCAGAGGTGTGTCCACAAAGACAGGAACCACTTGCGGATATTCCTTCATGATTTTCTGGGTTGAAGAGTATCCTTTGACCAGGGCCACGCGCTTATAAGGCAAATCCCTGCCGAGGCTGATACCGTCATAATCTGTCCGGGTCATAATTACCAGTGGCGTGGGGATATAGATATCGGTAAAATCCAGAAATGATTCACGGGATTTAGTTTTCACACAGGTAAGAATCAGGTCGACCTTCTGGATTTGGGCACCCGTAATAATCTGTGGCCATGTTAAATCAGGTAAATGATGAAACTCAAGTCCGGTCATCTCCTGGATACGGTTCAGGATATCGACGGCCAACCCGTTGAAGCGGTTTTCACTGTCCAGAAAGCTGTAGGGTGCATACCCGGAATCAATTCCGGTTCGAATCACCGGATGGTTCTGTATCCACTTCAGCTCAGGCTCTGTGAGCATGGTTTTAAACAACCGGTCCCTGCTTTGATTGATTTCTACGTGAAACCAGTTTTTCTGAATGCGGGTCCGCTCAGCAGGCGTGATGGATGCCAGGGCCCGGTCAATGAGACCCAGTAACTCCGGCCAGTCTTTGCGTATGGCAAATGCCAGGGGAAACGTTTTTTCCGATACAAAGGCGGCGATTTTCAGATTGGACAACCCCTGCTCCCGTATCATATGCGTGGCCACGGTTAAATTCCCGACAACGGCATCGGTATCTTCCATGGAAACCGACTTCATGGCACTCTCAAATGTGGGGAAATGAACCGGGTTGATTCGTGTACTCTCCTTGAGATATCCGGAGTGAGAGCTATGTTCCTGGACGGCAACAACCAGATTTTCAAGATCATCCAGGCTTTTCACCCGTGCATTGTTCCGCGTAACCACCACCCGTGAAAAGGACAGGTATGGCTTTGAAAACAGGAAGTGGGCCTCCCGCTCCTTTGTGATTCCCATACAGGGCAAGACATCAATCTGCTTTTCTTTGGCCTTTAGAATGCTTTCCTCCCACGAAAAATTCATCTGGGGGATAAATTGAATCCCGATCCGTTTTCCGATCAGTTCAAGAAACTCCGATGCGATTCCCTCATATTCTCCCGCCTTTGAAAGATATTCAAAAGGCACAAATTCCGGATCAAAACCGACCTTGATGGCATTATGTTCCCGAACCCAGGCTTTTTCCGCGTCACTCATTGAAATGGTTTTGGTTTCATCCCGGGTTTCGGTAATAACCCATGGCTTTTCAGCCCCGGACAGGTATGCCTTGATGATCTGATAATAGACGGAGGAGGAATCGGTCTTCAATTTTTTTAAATGCGCATCCACCTCGGATTTTAATTGGATTCGCCGCTTGCTGTGTTTAGGGAAGGCAAACTTCAGGTGACGGGGGTTGAACACCACAGGCGAATCAACCACTTGATAATCCGATTTGTGAAGGGCACCGAAGAGACGATTCACAACCCCTGCATCCACCTGCTGATCCTTGAGATTTTCAAAAACCGCCTGATAATCCTCCACCTCTTTGTACCGGGAGGAGATTTCAAACCTGCGGGTCAGGTCCCTGATCGAGTTTTTCCCCTGGGAATGAATGCTCTTTCCCATAACAGCGATGGTTTTATGGTTCAGGTCCATGATTGTATCAATGGGTGAATCACTGCGCGTATACACCACCCCCCAGTTCATCAACACGGTTTGATCCGAGAAGTCAAATCGCCTGGAACGCGCTTCTGAATAGGCCACATCCACCATGATGTCTATTTTGCCCTGCTCCACCCGATCAAGGCATTCCTGCCATGTCCCCCATACATAGTCGAGTATCCACCCCTCTTCCCGGGCGATATCTTTCAAAATATCAGGAAACAGACCCACCACTTGATTGGCGTCATTTTTATATATTTTGGGGGGATTGACATATGCCCCGACCCGTATGAGAATGGGTCTGGCCGAACCCTGATCTTTGACAGCTGATTCTGAAGCAAAAACATATGCACCACCCGTATTAAAGGGCAGTTCAAGGAAGACACCCCCAAAAAATAAACTCAGGATAGTAAAAAAAGACAGGAAATAGCGAATCTGTAGCATCTTATTCCTTTTAAGCCGGGTCGAGGAAAATGTAGAACGATGATTCAGTGAACTAAATACTACACCAATATGGACCTGAACTCAAATAAATCCAACTGCACCGGAAATGCTACTGGCTGGTCAGCTTGATTTCGATCCGCCGGTTTTTCCGGTAGGCTTCAGGCGTATCTGAAGGATCAATGGGATGATACTTGCTGAATCCGGCCGCAGCCATCCGTTTTGCCGGAATCCCCTGTTGGCTTAAAAATCGGACCACGGAAACTGCACGGGCAGCAGACAGTTCCCAGTTTGACGAAAAAAATTCGTTGTGGATGGGAATCCGGTCGGTGTGACCGTCAATCCTTAAAATCCAGTTGATATCGCCGGGGATTTTTCTGGAGACATCCAGCAGGGTTGCTGCAAGGGTTGACAGATGGGTTTGCCCGGCTTCGCCAAGGTGGGCAGACCCGGAAGAAAAAAGCAGGCCGGCCTGGAATACAAAGCGATCCCCCTGGATCTGTACGGCAGGATTATTTTCAAGGATGGCTTTCATGCGGCCGAAAAATTCAGACCGATATTTTTCAAGCTTGTTCACCTTACGGGCCAGTGCGATATTGAGTTCCTTACCCAGCTTTTCGATCTGCTTGGTCTGGGTTTCAACAGTGTTACGGCTCACGTCAAGGGCTTTGCTGATCACATCCAGCTGGCTGCGAAGCCGTGTGATCTGATCGCTGAGCAATGCCACTTCAGCCCGTGCATCCGCTGATAACTGTTTTTCCATTTCCAGCGCATCTTTCTGTGATTCAAGCACGGCGGTCAGGGCCTGAATACGGATATCCTGGGCATCAAGCTTTTCCTGGGCCAGGACGGTCCGCTCGGTTTTATCGGCCAGCCTGGCGGCCAGGGTTTTGGAACGGTCCCGCAGCACAAAGATATCCAGATCCCTGGCAGAGAGGGTAACGGACAGGTCTGCGACCTGTTCTTCAAGTTTGTCCCGCATCTGCTGGAGCGTCATGATATCTTCATTAAGGCTGGCGATGGACAGCAGGTGTTTTCGAATCTGCTGCTCGTCGGCTTCTGCCTTCTGGGCATAGTCAGCCACCTGGGTCATCAGGGCTTCGCGGTCCTCGGAAAGGATGGTCAGGGTATCGGAGAGGCGCTCGACATCTGCTGTCAGTCCGGCGGTCTTCTCTTTTTCCAGGCCTAGGAGTTCGGACAGTTCATTAACCTGGTTATGAAGTTTGACCAGCTCATTCTCCTGGGTATGGAGCATCTGGCTGAGAATGAACTGAACAATGATAAAAATCATGAGAACAAAAATCACTACCATCAGCAATGCAGACAAGGCATCCACATATCCGGGCCAGGCAGTGATTGGATTTGACAGCCGTCGCGCCCGGGAACTCATGACGGCCCCATGATCTGGTTGCTAAGATGAAATTCAGGCATCGTCACGGCCTTTGTCTTTTTGGTGTCTGAGCATTTCGGTCATGATGCGGTTATTCTTCTGTACCGCGGTAATCAGCAGTTTCATGTGCGTATCAATCTGTGTGAGCATTTCATTGGCACCTGTTGACATTCCAGGGTCTGACGCGGATGAATCGTCAGTTTCCACCAGCTGGGTCACACCGGACAGCCACTCCTCCATTTCACTGAAAAACCGGTTCTGTGCATGTCCGGCCTGGATATCCACAAATCCCAGGACCAGGGATCCCCCAAGTCCGAACAGGGAGGAGGAGAATGCAGTTCCCATACCTTTGAGGGGATCTTCCAGCCCTTGTTTGAGGCTTTCAAACAGGTGGACAAAATTTTCAGATCCCACCTCGAGTCCGTTGATGACCTGCCCGACCGTACCGATGGTCTGCAGCAGCCCCCAGAATGTTCCCAGAAGGCCTAAAAACACCAGCAGCCCGATCATGTATCTTGAGTTTTCCCGGGATTCATCCAGGTGACCGCGAATACTGTCCAGTACTGTGCCCAAGGAAAGTGCGGACAATCTGAAACTGTCCCTGTGGATCTCGTTGAGATGTTTGGCCAGGGGGGACAGGATCAGGGTGGGTGCCGTTACTGATAGGCCGGGGTCTCCGGTTCTGAAAACCTTGATCCACTTGATTTCCGGTTCAAGCTGTATGATCTGGAATATGTTGATGCCGATCCCGACAAAAAAGGCACCCAGGATTAAGAGATTAAAACCCCAATTGGCCATGAATGCGTCTTTTAGCGGATTGATCAGCAGGCCGCAAACCCCTGCGACGATTACCAGATAAAAGATAGTCAAATAAAGATAGCGCCGTGGATTGGTCATATGCCAGCAGTCTCCTCTACGGAATAATTTATTCGGTTGTAGCAGATTTTAATTCGGGAAGAAAGAATAAAACTTTGGGTTAACTTTTTGGTAACATGGAATCCTTGACTGAACCGGTTTCCAGCAGATTTCGCACGATCTGCAGCATCTCTGACGCCATGACCGGTTTCCGGATGTAGGCACTGATGCCCAGGCGGTAAGCATCCTCTTTGGTGAACGCTTCATGGTATCCGGTACACATGACCACAGGGATCTCGCTTCTGATGTTTAAGATCTCCTTTGACAGTATGTCCCCGGTCATCTGCGGCATGGTCATATCCGTGATCACCAGGTCAAACTGATCCGGGGTTTCCCTGAAGGTCTCCAGGGCCGAGATGACGCTGTCAAATCCTCTGACCCGATATCCATGACGCTCCAGAATCGCCTGCTGGGTCTCGATAATTGCTGCTTCATCATCGACCAGCATAATGGTGCCATGCCCGGTAAGATCCCCATTTTCATGGGTGTCATTTTTCTGCACAGGCCCGTCCTGGCCGGCCAGGGGAAGATATACCTTGAACCGGGTACCTTTTCCCGGAATTGAGGACAGCTTTATGAAACCGTTGTGCTTTTTAATAATCCCGTTGACAACGGCCAGCCCCAGTCCTGTACCCTTCCCCACCTCTTTGGTGGTAAAATAGGGATCAAAAATCTTATCCCTGATCTCTTCACTGATACCGGGGCCTGTATCCCTGACCTCAATCAGCGCATATCCGCCTTTCATGATCTGGATATCCTGGTGGATCTCATTCTCGAGAAAATTCACCTCCTTCAGGGAAATGGTCAAAATCCCTCCGCTGCTTGCCATGGCGTGAAGCGCATTGGTGCACAAATTCATGATGACCTGATGGATCTGGGTGGAATCTGCAAGTACCGATGCTTTTGAGTTGAACACTTCACGGATCTCAATGTTGGAGGGAAAAGATGAGCGGATCAATTTTAATGCCTCGGTCAGAAGGCTGAACAGGTTAACCGCCTGACGGCTGGGTTTGGTTTGCCTCGAAAAGGTCAAAATCTGCTCGATCAGCGAAGATGCACGTTGTGCGCCTTCATAGATCCGCTTGATATACTCCGTTGCCTTTTCCGGGTCTTTGATATGAATTTTTGCCAGCTCGGAATACCCGAAAATGCCTGAAAGAATATTATTAAAATCATGTGCAATGCCTCCGGAAAGGGTTCCGATGGCCTCCATTTTCTGGGCCTGGCGCAGCCTGTCCTTGAGTCTTGCCTGCTCCTCCTGGGCCTGTTTTTTTTCGGTCAGATCAATGGTCAGGGTGTAAAACCCATTGATACGTCCGGATGGTGTTTTCTCTGGGGCATAATGGATGTCAAACCAGCGGGTTCCCTCATTCTCAAGGTCAAATGACATTTCAAAATG
>QZLA01000099.1 GCA_004796375.1 Desulfobacteraceae bacterium | reverse complement strand
GCAGCGATAGCGGCCAGGCATGGAGAATGGTTCAGCGATCCTCAAGCAAATGGCAGTTGCTGCATGTACTGACATTGCATTGGGCGTCGCGCCTTAATTCCAGGGAGCCAATCACATAGCCGGGTAGGTTAGCCTTGAACCGCAGGGTTGATGTTGAGCCGGTGGGGGTGCCGGTCTTCGATTCTGTGATTCATGTCTGAGGGGTGTTGCCGGTAGGTGTGTTTTTCATGTCGGGATTCAAGCCGGATATGATCTGATGCCATGAGGCCTTTGAGCAGCATCCGAACCTGGTTCTTCTGCCGGGCGTTCAGCCCGATGTATTTGCCGCAGACCCGGTGAATCATGCCATCCGGGTGATCCGGGTGCAGAAATGGTTTTTTTGAGATGATCTTGAACCGGCATGCGATGTTTTGGGAAAGTACAGGCGCGGACAGTTCAAGGTAAACCTTCTCGCAGGCGTCCCACTCAGGTGCCTGACTCAGGAAACAGAGCCCATGGGAACCGATGTCCTGAATGACGGCCTCTGTCTGGTTGATACGTATCTGCGCCGGTGTATCACCATCGCAGGTATATCTTGGGTGTTTTCTGCGCTCGATAATGGAACTGACTTCGTAGACCGCCATGAAGTGCTTGTAGCACTGGTTGCACTGGTAATACTTCGCTTTAGGTATGATGGACATCCACCATTTTTTCTTCACACGCCGGTATGTGTCGCTTTTACATGCCGGGCAAACCTTTTTAGCATCCAATCTCATATCAACACCTGTCAATCCTGAAATTCATTCGCTACAGACCCGTCTCAACTTTCCGTTACAGCTCACGAAAACAAGCTATACAAAAACTGAAATAAGGATGCAAGTTATTTTTTTATTATGCTATTCTTCTGTTTCCTTCTTGATAAATTGCGCGACGACATCCTGCGCCAGTGGTTTATAGAACTTAAAACTGAGCATATAATCATTGAACAGCTGGTCCTGAAGTCCGGTGACGATTCCCTTTTTGGTTTCTGTTGATTTGTCTGCAGGGTTGGATGAGATGAGCTTGATGATGGCCGAGCGGCCGAGCAGTGAACGGGCCGCCTCTTTTTTGGAAGATTTGATTAGAAAAGAGGCGCCGCCGCGGGAAATATCATCGAGCAGCCCATAAAGCGGTTTGGTGCTTGGTTGGCCGTCCGCACCGATGATGAAAGTGGCCACTTTTCCAGCAGCTTTAAAGCGTTTGAACCCTCGCCGGTCTGCATTCTGCTCACGGATGATATCAGAGGATTTGGTCTTGACAAAGGTCCGGCAAAGGTCGTCAAATTTGGTGTCAAAGCCCGGGAACTTGTCCATGAGTTCCAGAAATTTTTTTCGTGTCAGATAGCTCAACTGCACGGTGTTGACGGTAATCACTGTGGTGGTGGCTAAAGAAATGGCAAAAAAACTGGACATTCCGCTGACTTCCCCTGAGGTCACCACCTTGAGCATGACTTCATCCGGTCCGGAATGGCAGATGGTTTTAGCCTGCCCGGAATGGATAAAAAAAAGCTTATCATTGATTTTTCCCTGCTGGATGATTGTTTTCCCCGGACCGACCTGGACCGTTTTCAATGCATAGTAAAACCCATTGGCTTCCTCGGGGCTCAATGTCTCGAAAAGGGGGTGCCAGGTCTTCCTGAAGTCGGGGTTGATGCCCTTGGATTTCAGGTCTTCGATAATTTCACCGGAGTTGATGATCTCTGTCAGAGCCATGGCATCGGTGTCCATCAGGGTTTGCCTCAAGCTGTCGGCTTTGTCAAAATGTCCGGATTCGGCATGACTGACGATGAGTTCATACAGTACTTTGACGGCCTGGTCTTTGTTGCCCTGCTCAATGAGTTCAAACGCCAGTTTTTCTTTCGCTTCAAGGCTCATGATGTGACCTCCGAGAATATGAGAATATAGTTAGATGTTTAGGGAATGTCGGTTCAAATGTCAAGCATGGGGCTCAAGAAAAGCAAAAGCTTGAGGGCTACCCAAGCAGGACCATGGTCAGCCAGGGCCAGTAGGTAATCACCAGGACGGCGGCAAAAAGCACCGCGATAAAAGGAAGGGCTGCCCGGTATATGGTCGTTATCGGGGTGGAGAACCGGTAACTGGCGATGAACAGGTTGACACCCACGGGCGGTGTGCAATATCCGATCTGCATGTTGGCCAGGAATATGATACCCAGGTGAACCGGATGAACCCCGTAGCTGACGGCCACAGGCAGGATGAGTGGTACCATGATGATGATGGCCGAGAAGATATCGAGAATAGCGCCCAATATGAGCAAAAAGAGGTTCAGCAGAACCAGGAACACCAGCTTGCTCGTCACAACGGTCTGACAGAGCCGGAACAGTTTCATGGGCGCTTCCATGTCGATCAGGTAGTTGGTGAAAGCCAGAGATACGCCCAGGATCACCAGGATTCCCCCCACCATGATCATGGCGTCCCGAAGTATCCGGGGAAGATGGGCCAGGGGGATCTCCCTGTAGATCAGAACCTCGACTACAAGGGCGTACAGGGCAGTGACGGCAGCAGCTTCAGAAACGGCAAACACGCCGGAATAGATGCCTCCCAAAACAAAAAAAGGCAGGGGGAGTTCCCAGATGCTTTCCCTGACCGCAGACAGCGCCTCCTTCATGGAAAAGGCGGTTCGCTGGATCATGACCGACCGGTTGGCCAATATGCTGTAGACCGACAAGATAATTATCATCAGCATTGCGGGAAAAAGCCCTGCCAGGAAAAGATCTTCGAAGGTCACATCCGGTCCGCTCCCCATTTGCTGGGCAATGATACCGTAAAGAATCAGGGGCAGGGAAGGCGGCAGCAGAAGCCCCAGGCTGCCCGAGGTGGTGACAAGGCCCAGGCTGAAATTCTCAGGGTAACCGGATTGGGTGAGTGCTGGAAATAAGAGGGCTCCCAGCGCAATGATGGTCACCCCGGATGCACCGGTGAAGGCCGTAAACAGGGCACAGATAATAAAGGAGATGATGCACAGGCTGGCCGGCATCCAGCCTAGAAACGCCCGGGTCAGCCGGACCAACCGGCTTGAGGTCCGGCTCTCTCCAAGGATATACCCGGCAACGGCAAACAGGGGCAGTGCCAGCAGGATCGGGGTGTCTGCAATGCGGTAGATCTCTATAGGTATGGCGATGAGGTCAATGCCAAGGGTAGAAAACCCGAGCATGGCCGCCACGATGATTACAGTGAACAGGGGGGCACCTAAAAGCGCAGCCAGGATGAGCAGGAAAATGAACAGGTAAACCGTCATGATCCGGAGGGTCTCCAATCTCTGATGTCCTGGAGGGTCATTAAAAGATAGCGAACGCTGATGATGAAAAACACGAAGGGGATCACCAGTTCACAGACCCAGACAGGGATACTGCCAAACGCTTTGGCAGGAAATTCCATTTCCAGAATGATGAATTTCGTACTGATCCAGGCCATGCTGCCGCAGACCACGGCAGTAAGCAGCTTAATGACGATACCGGTGAACCTTCTGGCCAAAACCGGAAGGTAGCGGGTGATCACATCGATACGGATATGGTTGTCCGCCCTTGATGCGGTCATGGCCCCGAGAAGCCCCACCCAGAGGACCAGGACTCTGACCAGGGGGTCGCCCCACATCAACCCGGAATCAAACAGGTTTCTGAGAACGATTTGCGCAACGGCCACCACGATCATGACCAGAACCAGGGTAACCAGAACGGCATCTTCAACACGGTGCAGCCATGAGATGGTATGACGATAAATTAAAGCGGGGCGATCAGGTGTCATTGGATGCATGGGCCTGGGAGTTAAAATTGAACAGGTGCCGGTCCATGGTCTGAACAGCTTCTGCGGGTAGCAGCCCCTTATCAACCAGCGCCTTGGTGGATTCAACAGACTTTTTCCGCCACTGTTCAATTTGATCTTTAGCAGGTGTTAAAAACGTCACACCCTGGTTTTTGAGCGCTTCCAGGGCTTTGATATTATCCTTGCGGCTTTGGGCCTGAATCTCCTTAAAGGCGTTTGCCATCACTGACAATGCGATTTTTTGATCACCTGGATTGATCTTTGAAAATGCCCGACTGCTGACGCTGAGGGTGGCATACAGGTAGAGAAACGGCTGATCCACCAGGTATTTTACCTGGGTATGCCATTGCAGGATGATGGCACCGGCAGGAGAGTTGGCTACGGTATCGATCAAGCCGGTCTGCAGGCCGGTTCTCACATCGGCAAGGGCCAGCGGAATAGGGGTAATACCGAACACCTTGACCATTTCCTGGGTCGTGGAATTATCATTGGGAATCCAGATTTTCCGGTTCAGCAGGTCGTCATCGGTCAGTACCGGCTTGGCAGACATCAGGTAGGCAAAACCGCCCCCGGCCATGCCGAGGGTAACAAATCCCGCCTTTTCCAAACCTGTTATAATATAGGGATCCATCTTCTCACGGACATAGTCAACTTCGTCCAGGGAGTTGAACTTCATCAGCTGACCATACACCTGATTCCCCGGGAAAAATCGTGCCATGCTGCCGGATGAAAATGCACCGCCATGGAGCTGGCCGATACGTATTTTTTTAAGGACAGCTGCATCATTTCCCATGACCCCGCCGGGGTAGAATTTGAATTTTACGCGACCCCCGGTTTCATCCTGGATCACTTTGGCCCCCTGTCTCATTTTATTCATCCACATGGAGCCTTCAGGGGATATGGTGGCGATTTTAAGGGTAAGACCAAAGCCGGTTTCAGGAGTTGCAGCAAAACAGCAGGTGATAGCGATTAAAAAAGCTATATATTTCATTGATGCTCCGTAAAGAAGGTCAAAGGATTTAAAAATAGTCTGTTCCCGATTCAAGCAGCTCCTGGGCCTGTTTCTGTGCCAGGGTGTTCACCAGCGTATACCCCTCGATGTCCGGGTCGGCCGAAAGGACATCCTCTAAAAGCCGGTCATGAAGTTCCTTGTCAAACATCATCCGGGCATACTGCCGGGCATAGGTAACCTTGACCATGAGGTTTCTGTCGCCGGCAAGGGCCATTGATTTTTCAAAAAAGTCCCGTGCCTGATCGGGTTTTCCGCCCAAAGCCGGGGGCAGTAAGGAGGCCAGGGTGCCGAGGTACAGGAACGCCGCCCCGTCCCGGTAGGATTCATCCAGCCGGATGATATTGAGCATGATCGATTCGATGCGTGCGATGTCGGCAATGGCGTTGAAATCATCGGAATTGGCTTTTATCCAGGCCGCCCATGCACTGCCGAATGTAAAAAATACCGGGATCTGCTTTTCGGTCATCCCTGAGATAATCTCATCAAAGGTTTCAAACCGGATCTTTCGGGCATGGCAGAGCTGCGTTTCAACCCGGCATGCCGCGGCCTGTGAATAGGTCATGGCCTTGTCGGCCAGTTTCTTGGCCCGCTCCCGGTCCTTGACAAACATGTCTGAATAGGCGGTGTAGAGCAGTGCGGCCTGGGACAGCAGTTCGGGGTTATCCGGATCGGACTTGATCAGGCTGTCAATCATTAGCAGATAGGCAGGGGCCCCATCTTTGACCATATCAAGGTCATTGTTGTTGATAATGGCCAGGGACAGGTTGTTCATCATGTCGCTGGTTGCCCTTGAAACCAAGCTGGCGCATCCGTTCAGGCATACCATGCCGCATAGTATCATTACGGCAAATATGTGGACGGGCCTGAAAAGCAAAGATCTGGGTACAGAAAAATTCATCGGGGAAGTATACCTGAACTGATGAAAAAATCAATCATCATCACGGAACACCAATTTGATTTTAATAGAATCCTCATCAAGCCATATAGCGGTCGAACATCTCCTCATGGGAGATATATTTCTCCCGGTCAGGATCCAGAAGGTATTTGCGGACAGCCTCCATCCTGCGGTTGACTTCCTGTTCGGCCACCTGCCTGAGTTTGACCTTGATCTCTTTGATATTCTGCTCCAGGTCAGGGGTTTGCTCGGTATCATAGTATCGCTCACTTTTGAGCCGGATCCGCATCTTGATCAGCTGCTCAAGCATTCGGTGGTGGGTTTTATCAAATACCATCACCTCGGGAATCAATTCGGCAAAGTGGGTCAGGCCGAGCACATCTTTCTGGCGCTGCCAGTATCCAATCAGGAATTCCGGTTCAAGATCTTTGTAATTCTGCAGGGGCATGTACATCCGGCGAAGATACAGCAGCACCTTTTCGGCTTTTTTTCGGTGTCCGCCAATAATGACGGATCCGCCGACTTCTGTCTTCCTGACCCCTTTGGTCCAGGGGGCGCCGGTAATGCCGAAGTCGTTGTAGAGCGGGATACGGAGCAGGGCAGACAGGGTGTTCAGGGCCAGGGCATACCCTGCGGACGGCCCGCCGACGTTGTATGAAGCACTCAGCAGCTGGTGGTGGATGGAATACCGGGACAGGAAATCTCCGAACATCCAGGGAACGGAGATCTCTGGATGAAGTTCCTGCAGATAGTTTTTCACCAGAGTCAGTGCTTCCTGGGCGGACTGGTGGGTCATCTGCACGGCCATATCCATCTGGGCCGTGGACGGGGTGGCGGATGATACCGCACCGGTCACGATGATGGACCGTCTGTCCATCCGTCCGGTCAGGCTGGTGGCGATGGGAAGCAGCATGCCGGCCAGGTCGTTGGCGCCGACACCGATGATGAAGCCGACCTGGGGCTCCTGGCTCAGCTCAGCCTCCAGAAACTCATTGAGCTGTACAGAACCTTTTCTTACCGGGCTTTGCGAGATCTCCCTGCGGGCGGATTCAAGGTGGGGATCGACCAGTGGATAGTCTTTTTCCGATTTGATATGATCCACCAGTTTAAGGATGTTCTCATACTCCTCAACGAACGCATGGGGATCGTTTTTGATTTTGGCTTTGAACATGGGCGGCGCTTTGACCGCATCCAGGATACCGATAATAGTCTTGAAGTTCAGTTTGATGAACTCACGCTTCTCTTCAGGGGTGGCTGTCTTGAGCTGGCGGAGTTTGATCAGGACCTTGTATTCGGTGCTGCACAACGAGATGGCCTTCTGGGTAAAGGATGAAAAATCCGCGGGCGTATTGCAGATTCCCTGGGCCCGGTCATAGATTTTTTCGTGGGAGATGTCCATGGTATGGGCGATGTTCTCAAACTGCTTGTTGATGATCTCCGTAATATCCTTTTGCCGCAGGTGTCCTGATATCTCAAGGGTTTTAAGCCGTTTTGACCGGATCAGGGCCGGGTCCAGGATATCCAGCCGGTTGGTGGTCAGGACGGTGAACACTTTATTCAGGGGAACCTCTCCGTCAATGATATTGAGGAATTTGTTGGTCAGTGCGTCTGACGGTGCGCCGCCGGAGCCGCTCCGCTTGGGGGCCAGGGCATCTCCCTCATCAAAGAAGATGATGGTGGGGGCAATCATTTTGGCGATATCATACACCTTTTCAAGATTGGCCACCGGGCCATGCACTGGATCGGAGGGATCCTGGAGGGCGGAAGGACTGGTGGCAATATCATGGACACGGGTGTTGGAGGAGAGCCAGGTCCTGACCAGGTAGGTTTTTCCCGAGCCCGGCGGCCCGGTGAGCACCACCCCCTTCTCTTCACTGACCCCATAGAGAAAACAGTTGTTGGCCATTTCGGAAAATTTGTCCTTGATATCTCCCACATACTCTTCCCAGGGCGCATTGCGGTCCATGCGGTCGACCACCTTGTTGTACAGCTCGCCGTAAACGTTTTTGGCCACCAGGATAAACGCACTGCGCACCAGGATCGGGTTGTCAAGAAAATCGAGACGGAAATCCCCCTTGATATTGATCATCGATTCGATCAGTTTCCTGACATAGGCCGGACTGATCTTCAGGCTGCGCTCTTTGAACACGGTGTAAATCTTCTGTGCTGCCTCATCCAGCATGGGAGAGTCCTGGGAGATGTCCGACGGGATCTGGTGACGCCTCACCTCCAGAAATATGATCCGCTTGAGGTTGTCGGCATTCATCCAGAATTTGGAGATGTCGATGATCCGTCCCTTTTCAACAAACCGGCGGTATATGGCAGCGTCAAACCGCTCGGTCTGGTCGGAGGTGGCAATGAGAAAACAGTCCCTCCGGCCGTCGATGATCTCATCCAGAAGAATATTGGATGCGTCGATCAGGGTGCGCTGCTGCTTTTCTGCACCACCTGATCCGGGAGAGGATTCAGATTTGCCAAATGCGGAATGGGCCTCTTCAATGTGGCGGATGGAGGTGACCTTGGGACTTCCCATGGCCCGTCTGAAATAGTTGCCCGGTTCTCCGGAAAGGGCGGTCTGGTAATCGTTGGGTGTGATCTGGGAAAAATCCACCTCAATCCCCTGCTCTTCAAAATGGGTCAGGTTTTCCATGATGCTCTTTTTGAAAATACGGCTGATCAGGGGGATGTTGGCCAGCCTCCGGTAGAAGTACTGCTTGCGCTTTTTAGCCAGCTTCATGGCAAATTCAGGATCCACGTCAGCCAGGTTGGTGAACAGGCTTTCCTTGGCCATGATCTCGCTTTTCTTCTTTTTCCAGTCAATGGTGGGGATTACCTCGTTCTGGAATACGACCTTTTCAAGGGCCTCCCGGACGGTGGCGCTCTTCCCGCTGCCGGAAGTCCCTTCAACCAGGAGAAGCGGTGCCTTGGGCACGTCCTTTTCAGTCATATACTCTTTTCGGATATGGGCTTTGTATATCAGTGAAAAGATCTCTTCCAGTTCAATGGGGACATGGAGATCGGTAAGCTGCCTGTCGAGAACGGCAATCAGGTAGTGGCGTTCTGCCGAAGACAGCTCCTTTTCAATAATCCGGTTCCAGGAATCCTGGGGGCGGGTTTCTCCTGAATATTCAAACCGCTTTTTCCAGTCATTGAGGATCTCGGGGTTATTGAGTACCTTTAGCTCTTTTTCCTTTTTCTTATAGAAATAGATCTGGGCACCCATGGATTTAAACAGCCGGACGATCGGCGGCGGCGATTGGTACTGATTGAGGCGGGAGCGGACAAATACCTTGGTGTCATAAGACCATGAGGTGGCCAGAGTTTCAATCCTTGAAATCTTTTCTTCCGGCAGCCGGATGAATGTTTTTTCTTTGGTGGTCCGTGTTGGCATATTCCCCTCTTTTTATTGTCTACCCGGTTTATGGAATTGCTGCTACCCTCCCCTGTTTTCCAGTCCAGTCTGTTCTGGCTGGTCCGGGGGGTCGGCTGCCGATTCGACGGAAGAGGGTATATCCATGGCCGGAAGGGTCAGAGCGGGCGAATCACTTTGACTGTGAAGCACAAAGGTTTTCTGATCCGTCTGGTTTTTCTCATAGGCGGTGGCCCATTTTTGCTGGGTCAGGAATTCAAGCAGTGACGGGTTGACGGTTTTTGACTGGCCGCCAAGGGCCAGATGAAGGGATTGGATGCCATCAAGATAGGCCCGGTAGAGCTTTCTTATCCGGGCGGCTTCCTGGTCGGCGGCATAGTTGTCTGCTTCCGCAATCAACTGCCGCCGCTTTTTTTCTTCGGTGGCGGCTACCAGTTTGTCGCCAAACCGGGTTTCGTTCAGCACAAAGCTCACCACGGCGATGCCGTATTTATCTTCCAGGGTGGGGCCGTCCACATTAATGGGACGGTTTTTAAGGGCCTGGAATATGATCTCCTTGATGGCTTCACGTTCACTGATCAGTTTATTGACCTCCTGGGCCTGCAGAGTGTCTTTCACAATACCGTCAAAATCGCCCTGGAGAAGTTTTTCAGGCGACAGGTTTTCAATGCCCCACTTTTTCAGGTCAACAATTTTAAAGGTCATCACGGCAGAGGTCCACAAAGCGACATTTTCCTTGGAAATGATCTTCATGGGTTGATCGGTCCCGCCAAGATAGAGATTCTGATTCATCAGCGGAACCTCAGATTCAAGACGGGTAAAAAAAGGCAGCCGGTAATGCCAGCCCACATCGGTCACTGCCATCCGTTTCCCACCGAACTGTTCAAGGATAACGGCGTAATTCAGTTTGACTTTGTAGAGCACATGGGTGGAGTAAATAATGGCGGCTAACGAGTAAATAATGGCAAAAATAAGGATAATAAACAGGGTTCTTCTGGCCATGGCACTGACATGGGCCCGTTGCAGAAATACTTGGGAAGATTCCTCATTCATGGCAGCTCCTTCTTTGTTGAGTTAAGCTAGAAAGCTACGTTACGGCAAGGATCTTAACAGCAGTGATGTAATAAAACTAAGCAATTGGAATTTGAGTTAATTCCGGATTATATACAAAATCAGTGCAAAGTAAAACGTTTATTTGGAAAACGCTCTAAATTTCTTTATTTTCAGCAGTATGGGCCAGTTTTCTAACTTCCTGGATTAATTGCTCGATATCTTCAAACCGGGTGTCCGGGCTGATGATAACGATACGAAGGTACCGCCGGTCCTTGAGCATGGTAGAGGAGATGTGATAATGGCCGAGCGCCATGAGCCGGTCCCTGATCTCCAGTTGCAGATCATCGCTGCCCGTGATCCTGAAGCAGAGGATATTGCTTTGGGGGACATAGGGGCAGTCAAAATCGGGTGCTTTACTGATAAATTCGTGGGCGTTGAGGGTGAGGGCCTGGGTCTGCTCCAGGTACTGGGAAATCCCTTTTTCTCCAAGGGCTGCCAGAGTGAAGTAAAACTTAAGCCCGAGACCCGCCTTGGTGCACTCAATGGTCTGACCGATGAAATCAAATCCGGGTTGGAGTTTATCATGAAACAGATAGCTTGCCGTGTGTTCGAAATTGCAGTCCAGCGGCCGCGCATTTTTCAGCAGCAGTGCAGCACAAAGCAGGGGGGTTCGCAGCATTTTATGGGCGTCCAGAACAATGGAGTCGGCTTTTTCCACGCCGTGAAGCAGGGGGCGCATCTTTTTTGAAAACAGGGCACACGCGCCGTGGGCCCCGTCGATGTGAAACCAGATCCGGCGGTCACTGCAAAATGTACCGATGGCATTTAGATCATCGTAGAGCCCGGTGCCGGTGGCACATGCGTTGGCGACCAGAGCAACGACCTGTTTGCCCTGTGAGCGGATCTTTTCGTATATCGCATCCAGTTTCTCTGTAATGATCCTTCCTAAGTCGTCGGTGGGCAGGGGAACGACATTTTTTTCACCGACACCGATGATTCCGGCTGATTTTGAGATGATGTAGTGGGATGACTCCGGGGCCAGTATGACCAGATTTCCAGGGGTACCGCCTTCCCGTGCTTCAGGGGCCAGCTGATTTCTTGCCGCCAGCAGGGCGGTGAGATTGGCCAAAGACCCGCCATGGGTCAATACGCCCGCACCATGGTCGGTTTCAAGCCGTTGAGTAATATCATCTGGCATGGGGACCCACCCGATTTTTGTCAACAGGGTATTGATCAGGAAGAATTCGATGGCAGATGCGGCCGGTCCCATTTCATAAATGGCCATGGCATTATTGGTGAACCCGTCAATCAGAGATGCCAGGGCCCCTGTCGGGTGGGGTACCCCAACCTGGTGGGCCATGAAGCCGGGATGGTGAAGCCGTGTGGTGAACCCCAGGTAGGTTTCAACAAATCGGTTCAGTGTCTCACCGCTTAATCCGCCGTCGCAAAGATACTGTTCAAGGCCGAGATGTTCCTGGATATGCCGGATGGTCTGCAGGTTTACCGCCCTTTTTTCCTTTGACCGGCTCTGATGAAGGTAAACGGACAGCTGGTCGATGATATCCCGGGCGTCTTTTGTAAAGCTCATGAACGTTTTTTAGTTCCTGAAAGGATTCCGGATTCTGTAGGGCCGACATACCCAAGCCGTTGGATATTTTCAATGCCGTGGGCCGTGAACATGTCACAAAACTGATCCTGGGAATAGGACTGACCCGAGGGCGTCCCGACCAGCATGTTCAATGAGAACAGTGCCGGGAACAGTGGACCATCCATGTTCGCGTCCAGGATAAATTCATGGATGAAAATCCTGCCGCCCGGCTTCAATGCCCTGGCCGCCTTTTGGATGACCCGGGAGGCATCTTCAGGTCCCTCTCCGTGGAGAATATGGGAGAGCCATGCCGCATCAAATGTTTCTGTAAGGTCATCCAGGTCATCGGCCACAAAATCACCGGGCATGAACCGGACCCGGTCCTGGACACTGAATCTCTCAATGGTCTTTTCGGCAAAAGGGCGTGTGGTGGGCAGGTCAAAAACCGTGGCTCTCAGGGACGGATTCTGCAGACAGAAGTGGATGGCATAGGTCCCTGGGCCGCCGCCCAGATCCAGCAGTGTTTCGCACCCGTCAAGATTAATGGACCGTGATATGTCCGGTGCCTGGGCCATGGCTGTATTGAACATGCCCATCAGAAAGCTTTCCCGGCGGGCTTCATCTGAAAAGGAGGACCTTGACCGGGTCGGTTTGCCCGAAAGGATCGCTTCATCCATCCGGTTCCAGGATTCCATCAGGTGGTGGTGGTGCATGATCATAAACCCGATGTACCGCTCCGAGTCCTTGCATAGAAACTGCCGGGCCGGGTCGCTGTTGCGGTATTGATCTCCTGTTTTTATCAGAAGCCCCAGGGCGCTCAGTGCATTCAGCAGTGTTGCCGTGGCACGCTCATCGGATTGGATCCTTGCGGCAACCTCTGTTGCGGTCAGGGTGTCGCTGCCGATAACCGTGAAAACATCGAGCTTGACCCCGGTGTGAAGGGTACAGGTTCTCCAGTAATATCCCGAGGCCTGCATCAGGGTGCCCGGATTCCATTCAGGGGTAGTCATCTTACACCTCCCATTAGTAAACGAGTGGATGGATTCAAATCTTCCAAATATGTACCGGACACTTTACAGGATTCTTACCCGTCCTGGCAAGGGCTTTGCCATAGGTCCCCATCACACCCGGCCCGGTTCATGTTACCCGCCCGGCATCGCCATGGCTTCAAACAGTCCCGGATCCGGAGTTTCAGCGGGCAGGGTGCAAGGGTACACCGGGTCAACCGTGTTTTTGGATGGATCCAGGAATACCCGGTGCCACGGATTGCACAGCGGGGTACCAAAGCATACATCGATCCAGCCCTTTGATACGTTAATCATCATGGACCAGAGAGTACCAAAGGCTGCTTCATAGAAGTGACAGACAGGTCCTTGCGGGTACTTCAGTGACAGCAGGCGGCGGCACCAATGGGGATCGATGTGATGACGGTTGGATTCAATCCGGGTTGTCAGGGCCTGGTGCCGGGTCAGTGAATGTCTCATGGCGTGGGGTTCCAGGGCCGTCATATGATCGAGGGTCAGGTGGTTGGTCTCCACCAGATAGGGCACCTCACCCGGGCCGTAGATGGGGGAGAATGCTTTTTTACCATTGAACACTTCTGCTTTCATGGACTGACCGTTTGTATGGGTCAGGATAAATGAAAAATTACATCCCATGGGCGTGTCCCGGATCAAGTCGGCGGCTTCTGCCACGTTTTGGCACTGGTCGAGGATCGCCCGGATGATGACCCAGAAGTGAAATCCGTCTGTTTTGGGCCGGCGCATCCCCGGCAGGGTTCCCACCGGTATCCCTGCAGATGAACTGGTGATGCACAACCCTTTGTCATTGATCCCTTCCGTGCGTCCGAAAAGCAGGCTGGAAAATCCGATATGGGCGTTGGCGCCATTGACTCGTGTGCTGCTCAATCTCAAATCATCAAACCGGGGTGAAAATTCATAACTGCGGCCGCACAGAATATCATCATATCCGGAATGGGCCGGGAGGATGGCAAACTGGGAGCAGGCACCGGTATGGTTGTCCAGCCATGATTCAAACCAGTAGATGGCTTTTTCCACGGGCACGCCGAGCACATCGGCCAACCCCTGGACCTCCTCCAGGATGGACGGAAAATATTGCTCATATTTTGACTTCAGCCGTGAAAAGGCTCGGGCACGGGGGTTGTT
>QZLA01000045.1 GCA_004796375.1 Desulfobacteraceae bacterium | reverse complement strand
GATGGATCCTGTCGGATTCATCTGGAAGAGGAGTAAATACAGCTGATGGAGTTATTGCAGCGTATAGGGTCATTTTTTGAGATTATTCTTGGGATTGTCGCAGATCCTGTAAGCCTGGCGATTTTATTCGGTTCCGTATTGCTGGGAATTATTTTCGGGGCGATGCCGGGGCTGACGTCCACGCTGGGTGTGGCTCTGCTGACGGCCCTGACTTACAGTATGGATACCCCCCTGGCCATGGTCTGCCTTTTGGCCATCTATGTGGGCGGCACCTATGGGGGATCATACGCCTCCATCCTCATCAATATTCCAGGTACGGCAGCTGCTGCTGCAACTGCCATGGACGGATATCCCCTGGCCTGCAGGGGAGAAGGCGGCCGTGCCATTGGCTTGACCACAACATCCTCCGCCATTGGCACGGCAGTTTCCATGCTGTTTGTGGTCAGTATTTCACCGATCATATCCAAATTCGCCCTGCAGTTCACCTCATTTGAGTTTTTCCTGCTGGCATTTTTCGGGATCCTGATCAGTGGAACCCTGACCAGTCCTGATCTTGTGATCAAGGGATGGATTGCGGGGTTCCTGGGACTGTTCCTGGCGTGTATCGGCCGGGACCAGCTTCAGTTTTATCCACGGTTCACCTATGGGTTCCCTGAACTGGAATCCGGGATTGAAGTCGTGCCCGTACTGATCGGGGCGTTTGGGATTCCCCAGATTATCGGTGTGCTCAAGGACAAGTTCCAGATCGGTAAGACCCAGAACCTGAACCGGATTATTCCCGAGATCGGAACGGTGTTACGCAATATTCCGGCCATTGTCAGGTCTGCCCTCATCGGGGTCGGTATCGGTGCCGTACCCGGCATTGGCGAAGATATCGCCGGCTGGGTCTCCTACGGTACGGCGAAAAATACCTCGAATCATCCCGAGACCTTTGGAAAGGGTGAACTCAAAGGGGTAATCGCCAGTGAAACCGCCAATAATGCCTGTGTCGGAGGGGCCATGATCCCCCTGCTGAACCTGGGTATTCCGGGCAGCCCGCCGGCAGCCATGCTTCTTGGGGCTCTGATGCTTCATGGGGTGACACCCGGACCCATGATCACGTTTGAACACCCGAATTTTATCCTGGAAGTGGCGGCCATTCTGCTACTGGCCTCAATGGCCATGTGGGTCACCGGAATGGTCCTGGCCAAACAGGTGGTGAAGGTGCTCAAAATCCCGACCCAGATTTTCATGCCGGTGATCGGGATGCTATGTGTAATCGGCTCTTATTCCCTGGGGTTGAACATCTTCAACCTGTACCTGATGATCCCTGTCGGCATTGTCTGCTATTTTTTAACCGAAATGGGCTACCCCATTGCCCCCCTGGTGATCGGGGTGATCCTGGGCCCCATGGCAGATGAGAATATCCGGCGGGCACTCATGGTGTCCCAGGGCAGTTTTATGCCGATTTTTCAACGGCCGGTCTCCCTGATCCTGTTCCTGATTATCGTGTGGACAGTAGTCAGCCAGCTGCCGTGGTATAAAAAACAGATCGAAAAATTAAAAGCCGCTCTGTTCAATAAGAAGTAAATCAATTAACCGTTTGTTGGAGAAATAATATGCTTAAAATGGCGATTATAACCGGATTTTTGTCCCAAACCAAAGATCGCTTTCATGAATACAACGCTCCTTTGACCGTGGATGAAAAATTCAAACTCATGAGTGAGATGGAAGGGTATGACGGTGTGGAAATCGTTTATCCCTACGAGGTCAGCGATGTTGAGGAAACCAAGGCGGCACTGGCCAAGTACAACCTGAATGTGGCCGCAGTAAACGTAAATGTCAAGGCCGAGCCTGAATTTCGTAATGGCGGGTTGACATCCACAGATTCTGCGATCCGTGCCCGCGCCGTTGACATCATAAAATCGTCCAAGGATTTCGCCCAACAGGTCGGTGCAGATAAAGTCACCTGCTGTCCTTTGGGGGACGGGTATGAGTTTGCGTTTCAATATGATTATGCCGATGCGTGGAAACACCTGATCGAGACACTGGGTGAAGCGGCCGATTATAACCTCGAGATCCCCCTTTATATCGAATACAAGCCCAGTGAAACCCGTGGGCGCTGTTTTGTCGACACGGCAGCAAAGGCACTTTGCCTGCTCAATGACATGCAGTGCGACAGAACAGGGGTGACTCTGGATTTCGGTCATTCCATCTACGGCAATGAAAATCCGGCAGAGGCAGTGGCCATGCTCTCCCAAAGCCGCTATGACTACTACATTCACATCAATGATAATGACGGCCGGTGGGATTGGGATTACTTCTGCGGCACCAAGCATTTCCTGGATTACGTGGAGTTCCTGTATTATCTCAAAAAGTATGGGTATTCGGATTATTTTACCTCTGATACATCGCCCACCCGATGGGATATCAAGGGAACCTTTGAGGCCAATAGCCGGTTGACCAATAAAATCTGGAAGCTTCTGGACCAAATCGACACGGCCAGGCTGGAAACCCTGATCCAGGGCGGGGACTACCTGGAAACCTGGAAGTTCATCGAAGAAAATATCTTTTCCATCAAATAGGATGAACCATGGCACAACAAACTGATTCCAGCGCTCAGAAAGATTCAATGGACCATGTTCTGAAAAAAGATGCCGCACTCAGCAGTCTGCCCTTGGAATGGAAACAGGACCTGATGGATACCATCCGGGAAAACCTGGCGGCCCTGGGTGCAAAGCTGGTGATCCTTGACGATGACCCCACCGGTACCCAGACGGTTCACGGACTGCCCATTCTTACCGGGTGGGATGTCCCCACTTTGGAACAGGAACTTGCAGAGCCGTTTCCTGCGTTTTTCATACTGACCAATTCCCGGGCCATGGTCCGTCATTCTGCCTGTAATCTGGCCCGGGAGATCGGGGCAAACCTGAAACAGGCGTCTGAAAAAAGCGGTGTCAAGGTGATTGTCGTATCCCGAAGTGATTCAACCCTGCGGGGTCACTTCCCCCATGAGGTGGATGAGGCGGCTGCTGCCATGGCAGCGGAAGATCTGCCCTATCTGATCTGTCCATTCTTCCTTGAGGGCGGCCGGTTTACCCTGGAGGATATTCACTATGTGGCAGAAAAAGACCAGTTGATACCGGCGGCCCGGACCGCCTATGCCCGGGATAAAAGCTTCGGGTTTTCCCACTCCAACCTCAAAGAGTGGGTCGAAGAAAAGACAGGCGGGAATATCAAAGCCCAATCGGTGGTCTCCGTGGGGATTGATGATATCCGGAGCGGGGGGCCTGAGCAGGTATTCAGGATACTTTCCCGGGTACCCCTCAACGGGGCATGTATCGTCAATGCAGCGTCGTACCGTGACCTTGAGGTCGTGGTGACCGGCCTGCTCATGGCCATGAAAACCAACTGTCATTTCCTTTACCGGACGGCGGCATCGTTTGTCCGGGTGCTGGCAGGGGTAACACCCCAGCCGGAATTGCTGTCCTCTCAAGAGCTGGTTGCCAGCGGGCATGGGCCCGGTGAAAGGTCAGCAGGCGGGTTGATGGTGGTGGGATCCTACGTGCCCAAGACCACATCACAGGTCAACACCCTGCTGGGTCGAAGCGGTCAGGAACACCGCCGGATTCAGCCCATTGAAATTGATGTGTCGCGAATCCTTGAGGATGACAAAAGGGATATCATTATCAAAGACACCGTAGAAGAAATCAATGACACCCTTAAATCGGGCATTGATGCGCTGGTCTACACCTCCCGCTCGCTCGTTGCCGGGCATGATGCCGAATCCAGCCTGAGAATCGGACAGCGGGTATCTGCCTGCCTGATAAAGATCGTCAAGGGGATTCGGTGTCAACCCAAATTCCTGCTGTCAAAGGGGGGGATCACCTCCAGTGATATTGCCACCGAGGCGTTGGGGGTAAAAAGGGCCATGGTTCTCGGGCAGGTCCTTCCCGGGGTTCCGGTCTGGGAATTGGGTGATGAATCCCTGTTCCCGGGAATGCCTTACATCATATTCCCCGGCAATGTGGGTGATGAAAATGCCCTGGATGTGGTGCTCAATCAGATCAATCAAGAGAGTTGAGATAGAAACAGATGCTTTATCCATTTCAGAAAATGCTGGCCAGAGCCCGGGAGCAGCACTATGCGGTCGGGGCCTTTAACGTATACAACCTTGAAGGGGTCCAGGCCGTTGTCCAGGCTGCCCAGGATCTGTCAAGCCCGGCCATCCTGCAGATACTGCCGTCGGCGCTTGCCGTCGGCGGGATATCCCTGATCCAACTGTGTACTGAATCGGCACGGCAGTCAACGGTTCCCATTGCGGTCCATCTTGATCACTGCCCGGACAGGCAGACCATACGGATGGCACTGGAGGGCGGTATCGGGTCAGTTATGGCAGACGGGTCCATGCACGCTTTTGATGAGAATGTCCGGTTTACCCGTGAGATGGTCAATCTGGCCCGGGAGTATCATGCAGAGGTTGAGGGGGAGCTGGGTCGGTTGAGCGGCAGCGAGGACGGCGCCCGTGTGGATCATTCCCTGTCCGAGCTGACTGATCCTGCAAAGGCCCTGGGTTTTGTGAACACAACGGGCGTGTCCGCCCTTGCCGTGTGCATCGGTAATATCCACGGGAAATATCCGACACCACCGGATCTGGACTTTGACCGGCTCAAAAAAATCCAGGACCTGGTGCCCCATCCTCTGGTACTCCACGGCACTTCCGGCCTGCCGGACCGGATGATCCGCCAGGCAGTTGAACTGGGCGTCTGCAAGTTCAATGTCAATACAGAGGTCAGGGGGGCATACCTTGACACCATGGCGCAGATGTTTGCCACCGGAAAAAAACCTGAACTGGTGGATCTGATGACCCGGGGAATCCAGGCGATGAAGCAGGCAATAATCGGAAAAATCAGGCTTTTTGGTTCAGAGAACAAAGCCTTTCTATAAACCGTATAATGTACAAAGAACCATTTTAATATCAAGGAGAACAACATGTCCAAACACACTGTTAAAACCATTCAGGCCATGCGCGACAACAATGAAACCATCACCATGCTCACGGCCTACGATTTCCCCACCGCAAAAAAAGTCAACGATGCCGGTATCGATATGATCCTCGTGGGCGACTCATGTGCCATGGTCGTTCACGGTCATCCCAATACCCTGACCGCCACCATGGATATGATGGTGCTGCATTGCGGATCCGTTGCCAGGGCGTGCGACAGAACCATGGTGATTGCCGATATGCCGTTTGGGTCTTTCCAGTACAGCATTGAAGACACCATGAAAAATGCGGCCCGGTTCGTGACCGAAGCCGGTGTGGACGGCGTCAAATTCGAAGCGACCCCGAATCACATTGAAAAAACCAAGGCAGTTGTACAGATGGGTATCGCCTGTGTGGGTCACGTCGGCCTGCATCCCCAGGCCGTTGGCGCACTGGGCGGGCTCAAGGCCCAGGGCCGTGATATCGATTCGGCCAGAAAGGTGGTTTCCGAAGCCCTGGCACTCCAGGAAGCCGGGGTGTTTGCCATTATTTTTGAAGCGGTACCGGAAAAGCTTTCCGACTATGTCACAAAAAAGCTGTCTGTCCCCACCATCAGCATTGGCGGGGGACCCAAGTGTTCCGGGCAGTTGCTGGTGACCCCGGACGTTCTGGGAATGTACGATAATTTTACCCCGTCATTTGCCAAGCAATATGTTAACATGGGCCAGATGATGACCGATACCTTCACGCTCTATGCAAAAGAGGTCAAAGAGGGTGTATTCCCGGCCAAAGAGCACTCCTATGGCATGTCTGATGAGGTGCTGGATATGATTATCAAGGAATTTGGCGAGATTTAATATCCCCTTGGCTGCCTGGAATGCAGGCAGGCCAAACAGCAGGAGTTATCGATATGGGCAGACTCATATTTTCAATCAGCCTGGTGGTATTTGGTATTTTTACCGGGTACCTGTTTCAGATCCTGGTGAAAAAAAAACAGTGGGACCTGCCCTATGAGGCCATTCGAAGAGCGCTCCAGAAAACAGCCCTCCTGTTTTTGAATCCTGTGGCCATTGTGGGTGCGACCTGGGTGGCCCATATCGATGACATCAAAATTGCAGCCATGCCCTTCATGGGCATGACTGCACTGTTTACCGGCGGCATACTGGCCTTTGGCTTTTCAAAATTATTAAAATTAAACCGGCCCCAGACCGGCAGCTTTATTGTCTGCGGCGGATTTACCAATATCGGCTCTCTAGGCGCACTGTTCTGCTTTCTGTTTCTGGGAGAGGCCGGGTTCGCACTGGTGCCGTTCTATAAACTGTTTGAAGAGTCGATATACTATGCCATCGGCTTTCCCATTGCCAAGTCCTACGGCGATGTCGATGCAGAGAACCTGACCTTCTGGGGTCGTGTCAAATCTGCAGTCACAGATCTGTTTGTTGTGGTGGCGGTGTGCAGTATCATTACCGGCCTGTGCCTGAACCTGCTCGATATACCCCGACCCGTGGTGTATGCATCTGTCAACACAGTGATCATTCCTTTGGCAGCCCTGCTGCTCTTGATATCCATCGGCATGGCCATGCGGTTTTCAGCCATTGGACGATACTTGAAACCCGGTTTGCTCATTGCCGCATTCAAAGCGTTTTTTATTCCGGCCATCGTATTCTTACTGGGCTGGAAACTGGGTCTGGGGGAAATCGATAACGGTTTGCCGCTCAAGGTTGTCCTGATCCTGTCCTCCATGCCGGTGGGATTTATCGCCATGGTACCGCCAACCATCTACAGGCTGGACATTGATCTCTCCAATGCCTGCTGGCTGATCACCAACGCCATGGTCATCCTTCAGGTCCCCATCCTTCTCTGGCTGGTACAATCCTTTCTTTAATCCCAGGGATCCAATCGTTAAAAAAATCAAGCCGGTTGACCCTGAATTAATTCAATTCTAACGATCCGGTGATACAACAGGGTAGTTCGCAGATGGTTTGTGCGAAAATAAGGTCCGCATACCGTTTCCGGTTTAGAGGAAACCTGGGAAGATAAGGACTCAACGGGAATATTTTCTTACATCAATGATTTAAAGACGGGAACCATGAATCACCTGAGTACAATAGGCAATATGCGATTTCGCTATATTGTCGGGTTGAGCGCCATTGCACTGCTGATCACTGCCTCTTTTATCACCATGCAGCGGGTGGTGTCCGAGCAGCGGGGGTTTTCAAGTGTGGTCAATCTTGCCGGTCATCAGGCAGGGCTTGCCAACAGGATCGCCTATTTTGCAAGCCTGATGGCAACAACGGCGGATGAAACAGAATTTAATACTGCCAGGGGACAGGTGGGACGGACGATTCACAAAATAAGGGCCGCCCATAAAACCCTCAGAAAGGGAGATGTTGAGAAAGGCATCCCCCTGGTGACCAATGACAACCTTTTAACCATCTATGATGATCCGATGGTGGGGTTGGATCTGGCGCTTACCCGGTTTCTGGAGCGCGCAGAGCAGGTCTACCACAGTGACATGGAGAGCCTGGACACCAACTCCGCCGCATTCCTGTTTTTGTCAACCTATGGGCCCCATGTACTGGAACCTTTGCTGGATGCGGCCGTGGATGAGTATGCAACAATCGGGCGCCGCGCCATTCTTAGAATAGAGCGGTTTGAGCTGATCATATGGCTGGCGGCCATGATCACGCTGCTGCTGGAGATCGGGTTTATTTTCAGGCCCCTGGAGCGTCATGTACAAAAAGCGTTAAACTCACTGGAAAATTCGGTTGAAGAATTGACAGATACGCGCAAGCGCCTCCTGGAAGCACAGAAGCTGGCCTTGGTCGGAGATTGGGAATTTGATGTAACGTCTAAAAAATTGACATGGTCGGATCAGGTATACGATATCTGTGGCGTTGAGCCCGAGGTATTTTCAGTGAGTATGGAATCTTCACTCCAGCTGGTTCATCCGGAAGACCAGGTGATGCTCGAAAAAGCCCTGCGCGAGATGCTCAAAAATAAGATCACCACCTCAAATATGGAGTACAGGGTCAACCGGCCGGACGGAAAAGAGTGCCTGGTGTACCAGCATGCCATGGTGGTTGCAGATGAAGATGGACAAGGCAGAAAACTGTCGGGGACCATTCAGGACATCACGGAACGCAAAGCCCTGTCCACCCGTCTTGAGAAATTGTCACAACATATTCCGGGGTTTATTTTTCAGTATCACCTGGATTCAGAGGGTAATTCATGGATGCCGTATACCAGCATCGGAATTGCTGATACCTGCGGGCTTCAACCCGAGGAGGTGGAAAAGGACAGCGGACCGCTGCTTGACATGATCCATAAGGAGGATCTTGATCAGGTCATGGATACTATCAGTGAATCCAGGGAAAAACTGGAAACCTGGCGGGGCCAGTTCCGGTTATATCATCCAAAGAAGGGAATGATCTGGCTGGAGGGCCATGCAACCCCTGAGCAGTTGATCAACGGCAATACGCTCTGGTACGGATATATCTGGGATGTGACGGACCGCAAGCAGTCAGAGGACCGGATCAGGAAGCTGGCCCTGTATGACCCGCTTACCGGACTTGCCAACCGGCGTCTGTTGAAGGACCGCCTGTCCCATGCCATTGCCACATCACGCAGGAATCAGTATTACGGTGCCGTACTGATGCTGGATCTGGATAACTTTAAAAGCCTGAACGACACCAAAGGCCACAATGTAGGCGATGCTTTACTGATTGAGGTGGCCAAGCGCCTGGTCAGCTGTGTCCGTGAAACCGACACGGTTTCACGCCTCGGTGGGGACGAGTTTGTCGTTGTGTTGGAGTGGCTGGGGCAGGATGATAAGTCTTCCAGGAAAAAAGCCCTGGAGGTGGCTGAAAAGATCCGGATTGCCCTGGGCAGGGCCTATGTTCTGGAAAAGGAGGAACATTTGCACCACACCAGTGCGTCTATCGGGGTGTCCCTGTTCAAGGATAATGAGAAGAGTGAAAGCGAACTTCTCAAGCATGCAGATGTGGCCATGTATGAGGCAAAAGATCTGGGCCGGAACCGGGTGTGTCTATACAGCCAGGTCCGTCAGGCCGTGGTGAACAGCCGGAGCGCCATGGCCCATGATATGAAATTGGGGCTGGATAATGATGAGTTTTCATTGTATCTGCAGCCCCAGGTTTTGAGCACCGGGGGCCTCAGCGGGGCCGAAGCCCTGCTGCGCTGGTTTCCCGAGGGAAAGGATCCGGTGTCCCCGGGATCATTCATCCCCATTGCAGAGAATACCGGTTTGATTCTGCCGCTGGGTGAGTGGGTGATGGAAAAGGCCTGCAAATATATCATTGAGTTGGAATCCCTTGAGATACCCGATGATTTTTCCCTTTCTAT
>QZLA01000302.1 GCA_004796375.1 Desulfobacteraceae bacterium | reverse complement strand
TTGTAACCCTGAGAACGTTTTCCAAAGCCTACGGGCTTGCCGGATTCAGAGTTGGTTACGGGGTCGTGGATCGGGAGGTGCATGATATTCTCCAGCGGATACGCCCGCCCTTCAACATTAACGCCCTGGCACAGGCTGCCGCGTGTGCCGCACTGGATGACAGGCAATTTTTAGAACAAAGTGTCGGTAGAACACAGGAAGAGCTCAGGTTCCTGGTCAGTTCGTTGACCGATCTTGGATTGACCGTCCTGCCGTCCCAATCCAATTTTATCATGGTCGATGTAAAGACGGATGCCACCCAGGTGTTTGAAGAACTGCTGCCCAAAGGCGTTATTACCCGTTCCATGAAATCCTATGGATTTGAACGCTTTTTGAGGGTGAATGCCGGAACGCGGCAGGAGAATCAGATGTTCCTTGACACGCTTAAAACACACATCTTAAGCAGGTGATGGATGGCACATAAGATCATAACCATTGACGGCCCTGCCGGCGCAGGTAAAACCACGGTAAGCAAGGCGCTTGCCAAGGCATTGGGATGTATCTATGTGGATACGGGTGCCTTGTATCGCGGGGTGGCATACGAAATCCGGAACCGGCGTATCAACTGGAAGGATGAGGCCGTACTGGACACTTTTCTGTCCGATATCGATCTGCAGTTCACCACCACAGGCGATGACTGTCTGTTGACCTCTTCAGGAACAGATATATCCGGAGTGATTCGTACCGGTGATATCTCCATGCTTGCATCTGATGTATCGGCCCACCCGTTGGTGCGGCAAGCACTTCTGGATATTCAGCGGAATATCGGTAAAACCCGGACCGCTGTTTTCGAGGGCCGGGATATGGGGACCGTGGTTTTTCCCAACGCGGATTGCAAGTTTTTCCTGACAGCCGATCTTAAGATCAGATCCCGGCGGCGATATGATGAGACACAGCCAGGAAATAACGATCTTGAGACCATTGAAAAAGAGATGGCCTTGCGGGATCACAACGACTCTATCCGGAAAGAATCACCTCTGAAACCCGCTGATGACGCTGTTTATATAGATTCGACCCATCTCAGTGTCGATCAGGTCGTAACAAAAATGATCGCATTCATCGGATAGTGGTAAAAACACCCTAAATATCTATTATTTTATTGCTTTTTTTCTTTTTTCTTGATATAAAGGAAAGCTATACTCGCCCACGGGTGGGTATAAAATACGATTAGGGGGATTTTTATTAATGACTAACACCGCTGAAACAAACGAAAACAAAGAAACTATGAATGAACAATTAGAAGGCCAGGTAGAAGAGCAGGCCAAGGCAATGCCTGAACTCACCGGCGAAGAATCCATGGAAGAACTTCTTGATTACTATGAATCAAGCATTAAAAAATTTGAAGAAGGACAGGTGATCACCGGTACCGTTATATCTGTGGGACGGGACAATGTCCTGGTCGATGTCGGATACAAATCCGAAGGACTGATTTCAATTCAAGAGTTCATGGATGACGAAGGCAACGTCAATGTTAACCTCAACGATCAGTTTGAGGTGATGATCGAAGTATGGGATGAAGAGGAAGAAACCGTTCTGCTGTCCCGTGAGAAAGCCAAACAGGTTAAAATCTGGGATCAGATTAAGGATATCTATGATGACGACGGCACCATGGAGGGTGTTATTACCAGCCGGGTCAAAGGCGGCTTTTCCGTTGACATCGGTCTTCAGGCGTTCCTGCCAGGTTCCCAGGCTGACCTTCGCCCCATCCGCAACATGGATGAAATGGTTAACAAGACCTATACGTTCAAAATTTTGAAGTACAACAAAAAACGCAACAATATCGTACTGTCCAGACGGGTCCTGCTTGAAGCTGAAAGAGATAATCTCAGAAGCCAGACCCTTGAAACCATCGAAGATGGCAAGGTTATGGAAGGTATTGTTAAGAATATCACCGAGTACGGTGTTTTTGTTGATCTTGGCGGTGTAGACGGACTTCTCCACATTACTGACATCTCCTGGGGCCGTGTCAAACACCCGTCCGAACTGTTCGGTATCGGTGACAAGATCACGGTCAAGATCCTTTCTTTCGACCTTGAAAAAGAGCGTGTCTCCCTGGGTATGAAACAACTGACACCCGATCCCTGGACCACTGCTGCTGAGAAATACGCCGTGGAATCCAAAGTCACCGGTAAGGTGGTCAGCCTGACCGATTATGGTGCATTCATTGAACTTGAAGAGGGCGTTGAAGGCCTTATTCACGTATCTGAAATGTCATGGACCCGTAAGATCAGACACCCATCCCAGATGGTCAGCGTCGGAGAGGAGATCTCTGCCGTTGTTCTGGATCTCAAACCTGAAAACAGGCGGATTTCGCTGGGTATCAAACAGACCGTAGACAACCCGTGGGAAGTAATCTCACAGAAATATCCCGTCGGTACGGTTATTGAGGGTAAAATCAAAAACATTACCGAATTTGGTCTGTTTATCGGTATCGACGATGACATTGACGGACTGGTTCACATCTCGGATATCTCATGGACCAAACGGATCAAGCATCCCTCTGAAATTTACAAGAAGAATGACGTGATCCAGGCAGTTGTCCTTGACATCGATAAAGCCAATGAACGTTTCTCACTGGGTATCAAACAGACTCAACCCGATCCCTGGGAATCTGTGGCCCAGCGTTACGAGGTTGGCAAAGAAATCTCCGGTGTCATTACCAACCTTACCGATTTCGGTATCTTTGTCGAACTTGAAGAGGGTATCGAAGGTCTGGTACATGTATCTGAAATCAGTAAAGAGAATATCAATTCTCCAAAAGAACACTTCAAAATCAGTGATACCATTACTGCCAAGGTAATGAACATCAACTCTGATGAAAGACGTATCGGCCTGTCCATCAAGCGGCTTGAAGAAGATGACGACAGCAAATACCTCGAAGAATTTGCCAAGAATATGAAACCGGCAAGCTCTGCGTTTGGTGAACTGCTGCGGAACAACATTCAGGAGCAGGTAGAGGCCAACAAGTCCAAAGAGGATGAGACTGGACAGACTGATGATGAAGCAGGTTCACAAGATGTTTCTGATTCTGATCAGGCTTCTGAAGAAGAGGGCACTGATAAAGAATAGTCCCCAAGGTTTAGCGATCGTTATATAATACAGGGGGCCGGATGATGATTGAGTGATCCGGCCCCCTTTTTTATTTACAAATCCTTTTAACCAAAAGGAGAAAACATGTTTTCAAGACGCCATCCCATCCTTTTTTTTCTTTTGTCACTGACCCTTATCATAACGGTCTTTCTAACCATCTTCACAGGGATTCTGGTCATGGGGACCTCTATGTTCAGTTCCGGGCTTATAGCTTCACAGGGTGATAAGGCGGGCAATATCGGTGTTGTCGAGATCAAGGGGTTTATCGGGTCACCCAAAAAGTGGATCCAGGATATTAAAACTTTCAGGGACAATGACAGGATCAAGGCCATCGTTCTTCGAATCAACTCTCCCGGCGGCGGGATCGGTCCTTCCCAGGAAATTTACAGGGAGGTCATCAAGACCCGGAAGATCAAAGAGGTCGTTACATCAATGGGTTCTGTTGCCGCTTCGGGCGGGTATTATATTGCAGCAGCCAGTGATAAAATTATGGCCAACAAAGGGACCATCACCGGCAGTATCGGCGTGATTATGGAGTATGCCAATATTTCAGAGGCGATCAAGAAAATCGGTCTGGCCCCGATTGTGATCAAGAGTGGCGAATTCAAGGATGTGGGCTCCCCGTTCAGGGATCTTGAGGAATCAGAGAAAGTGTTTTTACAAGAGGTGGTTGATGAACTTCATCTGCAGTTTGTAGAGGATGTATCCCATGCCAGGGGAATCCCTGTTGAAGAGTTGACTCCCATTGCCGACGGCCGGATTTTAACCGGAAATTCGGCCATGGCTCTCAACCTTGTAGACCGTATCGGTAACCTGGATGATGCCGTTCAGTGGGCGGGACAGTTGGCCGGCATCCAGGGCGAAGCCATACCTGTTTATCCTGCCGAAGACACCATGGGATGGTTAAGGAAGATGACGACCGCGCTATTCAAAGATTTGAACATCACCGGCCCCGTATCGGATAATTTCAGGTTCGTCGTCAATTAATGATACGATACTTGACGGCTCTCCCGGGACGTTTCCCCCGTCAATAACGATCTGAACCTGGTTCTGAAAATAATCTTTAACCAGGGAGGGGTCTGAAAATATATTCCCCTCCTGATCCGAGGCACTGGTTGAGATGATGGGATTACCGAGTTCAGCCGTAATCTGGAGTGCAATGTTATTGTCCGGGACCCTGATTCCTGCGGTTTTTCTCTTGGTGAGCATGATCTTGGGGACCATGCGTGATCCTTCAAGTATGAAGGTATACGGGCCGGGCAGCAGGCGCTTCATGTTCCGGTATGAGAAGTTTGAAACCTTGGCATAGGTGGAGATATGCTTCAGATCCGGACAGATAAAGGAGAACGGAATGGTCTTGTCACGCCGTTTCAGGGCGTAAACCTTTTCAATGGCCTTTTTGTTCATAATATCGCAACCGATTCCGTAATAGGTGTCAGTGGGATAAACGATAATTCCGCCGCGCTTCAGTGTGTCAACCACAGTTTTAATATGACGTGGCTGCGGATTGTCCGGATTTACTTGTAATATCATGCGTTAATACTGCCTTCTCCAAGTCGTTGCCGAGCACAAACTATACTGATCTGCCTTAAAATGTCAACAATGAAAACCTTGACTAATTTCATATATTGATCATAATTAAAGCGTTCTTATGAATTAGGTCGGCTCGGGTCAGGTGCGATGCCGTATTACAATGACCGTTGTTTAACAGCACAGGTGTAACCATATCCATGCATCGACGCCAATTTCTGAAACTGTTCTTCTCGGTTCTGGGTGCCGCCTGTCCAACCGTCTCAATGGCCCGCAGTCTGAGGATTCAGTCCGATGATCAAGGCCCCGTCCCTCATGCCGCAAACACACCCCATCGCTTCCTATTTTCCCCGGACGTCCATGATTCAGCTGTCAAGGACCTTCTTTTTACTGAAGATAATCATCAATATCCGGTTGTGAATGATATCTATGTTTCCGGACCGGATATTGCGCTGTTCCATTCAAGCCTGGCCAGGCTTAAACGGCTGATGAAAATCGTTGGATATGCCAATTTCAGCCTGTTAGGTTTTGACACTGCGGTAAAAACAGCAAAAAGCTATTCAGCCATCGGGGCATTTTCAAAAAGAGAGCTTGAATTTCTTGAAGGATTATACAACACACCCGCTTCAGTTTACGGGTTTCTTGGGGACAGAACCGCCTCGGACCTGACGGATATGATCCAGAAAAAGCAGATTCAAAAGATACCCAATACCGGACACTATCTGTTCAGGGGAAAGTCTTTGGACATGTATGACACCATCTGCAGTAAAATAGGCAGTGATGTGGTTTTGACTTCCGGGGTCCGGGGGATTGTTAAACAGTTCTACCTGTTTTTAAATAAAGCCCGTTCCTGTGATTTAAATCTTTCCCTGGCCTCCAGGTCTCTTGCACCTCCGGGTTACTCATTTCACGGTATCGGTGATTTTGATGTTGGCAAACGCGGGTTTGGCGTCAGCAATTTTACCGTGGCCTTTACCCGGACCAATGTCTACGATCGGTTGGCCGGCCTCGGGTTTGTCAAGTTTCGTTATCCACCAAAAAATAACCTTGGTGTACGTTTCGAGCCCTGGCACATTGAGGTGATATAGTTATTTCACCCGATTTGACAGGATTATATCTTGCCATTTTGGACTGTTTTTGATATCTATACTTGTTTATAAATCTGCCCTTTACAAATCGGTGGCCCAACCCGGCCGCCGCTTTATTAAATGCCTTTTATAAACATTCCTATCCGGAGGTTACCATGTCCAATATATTACCAAATGACGGCCTGTCATTTGACGATGTGCTGCTTGTACCTGATTATTCCGCAATCCTGCCTGATGATTGTCAAACCCAGACACAACTGACCAAAGATTTGAATCTCAACATCCCGATTGTCAGTGCGGCCATGGATACCGTTACCGAAGCCCTGACCGCTATCAGCATGGCCAGGGCCGGTGGATTGGGATTTATTCACCGGAATATGGACATCCAGGACCAGGCCATGGAGGTGGACCGGGTGAAAAAATCAGAAAGCGGTATGATTGTTGACCCGATTACGGTCAATCCGGATGCCCCGCTCAAGGATGTTCATAAAATCATGTCCACCTATCGAATTTCAGGTATTCCCGTGGTCGAGGGAGAAAAACTGGTCGGAATTGTAACCAACAGGGATCTTCGTTTTGAAACCAATCTTGAAAAACAGACCAAAGAGGTGATGACCAGTGAAAACCTGGTGACTGTTCCTGAAAAATGCACCCTTGAGGAATCCAAGGTCATGCTCCACAAACACCGGATCGAAAAATTGCTGGTGGTGGATAAGAATGGTAAACTCAAGGGATTGATCACCATCAAGGATATTGAGAAGATTAAAAAATATCCCAACGCCTGCAAGGATTCCATGGGACGATTGAGGGCAGGTGCCGCCATTGGTGTGGGATCAGACATGATGGAACGGGTCGATGCCCTGTTAAAGGCCGGAGCGGACTGTCTCGTCATTGATACATCCCATGGACACTCCCACAATGTGATTGATGCGGTCAGAAAGATTAAATCAGATTATCCCGATGCCCAGGTGGTTGCCGGTAACGTGGCCACGGAAGAGGGTGCCCGTGCGCTGATTGAAGCTGGATCTGATGCCGTAAAAATCGGTATCGGACCCGGATCCATTTGTACCACACGGATCGTTGCCGGTGTCGGTGTTCCGCAATTGACTGCTATCCAGAACTGTACCCGGATTTCGAATGAAACTGGTATCCCCATCATTGCAGACGGTGGGATTAAGTTTTCCGGTGATATCACGAAAGCGATCGGAGCCGGTGCCCATTGTGTCATGCTCGGCAGCCTGCTTGCCGGTACCCAGGAGAGCCCGGGAGAACTGATTATCTACCAGGGCAGGAGTTACAAGACCTATCGTGGGATGGGATCTGTGGAAGCTATGAAACAGGGCAGTTCAGACCGCTACTACCAGAAAGATACGGGTGAAGAGGAAACCCTGGTTCCCGAAGGTATTGTCGGACGGATCCCCTACCGGGGTACGGTGAGTGAAAATATTCTCCAGATGATCGGCGGACTTAAAGCCGGCATGGGTTACCTTGGTGCGGCCTCCATTGAGGAACTGAGACACAAAGCCCGCTTTACAAGGATTACCGCAGCCGGACTCAAGGAAAGCCATGTTCATGATGTGGTGATCACCAAGGAAGCCCCGAATTACCGGGTTGAGTCTTCATAAACCCATTCAGGTTCTGATACGTTATGTCTGATTCAGCTCCGGCATTCTGCCATTTGCACCTTCATACCGAATTTTCACTGCTTGACGGCGCCATCCGTCTGGACAGCCTGTTTGAGCAATGTAATGCGTTCAATATGGATGCCGTGGCCATTACGGATCACGGCACCATGTTCGGGATTGCTCCTTTTGTCGAAAAGGCCAAAAAGGCTTCTGTAAAACCGATTGTCGGTTGTGAGGTATATGTCGCCCCCCGGACCATTGAACACAAAACCCCCCTGGATCACAAGGGCGCTGCCCACCTTGTCCTTCTGGCCAAAGACCGTGAAGGGTATGCCAATCTGTGCAAACTGGTTTCCATTGCTCAACTCAAAGGGTTTTATTACCGCCCAAGGGTCGATAAAGAACTGCTCACCCAATACAGCCAGGGGCTGATTGCTTTGTCTGCCTGCTTGAAAGGAGAGGTCCCCACTCATATTATCAACAATAATATGAATGGTGCCAAAGAGGCTGCAGATTTTTATCTCTCCACATTTGGCGAAGGAAATTTTTTTCTTGAGGTCCAGGAAAATGGCATGAAGATTCAGGAAAAGGTCAATCAGGGCCTTCTTGAACTCCATCAAAAACATTCCATCCCCATGGTCGCCACCAACGACTGTCACTACCTGGCCCAGAGTGATAAAAAAGCCCATGAGATCCTGCTGTGTATCCAGACCGGTGACACCCTTTACAACCAGAACCGGTTCAAGTTTGAATCAGACCAGCTCTTTTTTAAATCGGGAGAGCAGATGGTCCAGTCTTTGGACCAGTACCCCGGTGCCATTGAAAACACCATGTACATCGCTGACCAGTGTGATGTGGAGTTTGATGACAAAACATATCACTTCCCCCGCTATACTCTCAAAGATGATGAATCTGAAGATGACATTTTCAAACGTCAGGTCTATGAAGGGTTTGAACAAAGGATGGCCGCCATCAGGAACATCAATCCTGGGGTGGATGAACAGGCTTATCAGGAACGGCTGGATTATGAAATCGGTGTGATCCTTGACATGGGGTTTCCCGGATATTTCCTGATTGTTGCCGATTTTATTGCCCACTCAAAAAGTATCGGTGTTCCTGTGGGGCCGGGCAGGGGGTCGGCAGCCGGAAGCATGGTCGCATATGCCATGGGCATTACGGCACTGGATCCCATTGAGCATGGGTTGATCTTTGAGAGGTTTCTGAATCCGTCCAGGATTTCCATGCCGGATATTGATGTTGATTTCTGCATTGAAGGCCGCGATCAGGTTTATAAATATGTAATTGACCGTTACGGCGGCGGAGATTTTGTCTGTCAGATCATCACATTCGGTAAACTCAAGGCCAAAGCCGTGATCCGTGATGTGGGCCGTGCGCTCGGGGTTCCCCTGTCAGAGGTGGATGAGATTGCCAAGATGATCCCTGATATGGCAAAGAACCTAAAAGCCGCTATCAAGGATGTTCCCCAGATCGAGGAAAAATGCGCAGAAACAGAAGAGAAATCACTCATGCTCGAAACCTCTCTTCTGCTGGAGGGCCTGCCCAGGCATGCATCAACCCATGCGGCCGGGGTTGTGATTTCCGACAAACCCCTGGTTGAGTACCTGCCCTTATATAAAGGCAAAGAGGGTGAAACACTCACCCAGTTCGACATGAATTATGTGGAAAAGCTCGGACTGGTTAAATTTGATTTCCTGGGGTTGAGAAACCTTACCGTCATCAAAAACTGTATGGAGCTCATCGAGCAGCAGAACAAACCCTGTCCGGATCTGATACATCTGGATTACGAGGATCAAAAGACATTTGACCTGCTCCAGCAGGCCGACACTACCGGTGTGTTCCAGCTCGAAAGCTCGGGTATGAAAGACCTGATATCACGTCTCAAACCGGCCTCTTTTTCCGATATTGTCGCACTGGTGGCACTCTATCGACCCGGCCCTCTCGACAGCGGCATGGCGGACACCTATGTCGAACGTAAACACGGCAGGGAGGAGGTAGTCTACCCGTTTCCCCAGCTGGAGGATATCCTCAAGGAAACCTATGGCGTTATCCTGTACCAGGAGCAGGTAATGAAAATTGCCGGCGTGCTGGCCAATTATACCATGGCTGACGCCGACGGTCTTCGAAAGGCCATGGGAAAGAAGATCGCCTCGATGATGGAAGCACACCGCGATCTTTTTCTTAAAGGGGCCAAGGAAAACAGCCTGGATTTGAAAAAGGCCAAAGAGGTGTTTGACCTGATGGAAAAATTCGGGGGATACGGGTTCAACAAATCCCATTCGGCTGCCTATGCCCTGATTGCCTATCAGACGGCTTACCTCAAGGCCAATTATACCCTTGAATTCATTGCCGCACTCATGACCAGTGAGATGAGCAGTACCGACAGTGTTATCAAGTACATGGATGAATGCAAGGCCCATGATATCAAAGTACTTCCGCCGGATATCAATCAGAGTGATGTTAAATTCACCGTATCTGAAGGTGCCATACGGTTTGCCCTGGCAGCGGTCAAAGGTGTTGGAGAGGCTGCCATCGAATCCATCATTGAGACCCGGAAAGAAGAGGGAGCGTTTACCTCAATTTACGAGTTTTGTGAGCGGGTGAATCTCGGCAAAGTCAATAAAAAGGTCCTGGAGGCGTTGATTAAATGCGGTGCTTTAGATTCAACCGGTGCAGCACGCAGCCAGATGATGGCAGTGATTGAGGATGCATTGGAGCATGGTTCACGAATTCAAAGAGAAAAAGCAGACAACCAGCTTGACCTGTTTGCCGATTCAGACGTGGGCTCGACCCTGCCGGCCAGTATCCCCAAACTGCCCTCTATCACCGAGTGGGATGATACCGAGCTGCTGGCCATGGAAAAAGAAGCACTGGGGTTCTATATGTCTGGCCACCCGCTGAACAAATACGAATCGGTGATCGCCACCTACTCCGATGTCAATACCATGACCATCCTGGAATCAAGTGATGGAAAAATTATCAGGATCGGTGGAAGTATCAAACCCCTTAAACTGCATAAAACCAAAAAAGGGGATATGATGGCCTTTGCTGCCATTGAAGATATGTACGGCAGTATCGAAGTGGTCGTTTTTCCGTCCCTGTACGTGACCACTCATGATCTTTTGGCCGGTGAAGCCATTGTGATCCTTGAGGCAGAGGTGCAGAAAAAGGAAAACGTGGTCAAGCTGCTGGCAGAAAAAATAGTTCCCATTGATCAGGCTGCCGAGGAATGGACCAGCTCCTGTACGATCCACATCACCTGTACCGAGGAATCCGACACACTGCTGGACGAACTTAAATCCGTATTTGAAGCGCACCCGGGAGAATGTGTCACCTATCTCAACATCAGGAACAATGATCATCCCAGTGTATTGGTGAAACTGTCGGATGATTACCGTGTGGAGTGCAACCCCGGTTTCTTAAAGGCAGTGAAAGGAGTGGCCGGGCATGATTGTGTGGATACCCAGTGCACACCGGCCCGCCAGAAAACCAAGAAGAAAAAATGGGAGCGCCGGAAAAACGGTAGTTAGTTTTTAACTGTCAGGTTATCGACCACGTTTGAGGTGCCTGCTTTTTGCCGGGCGATGGTGAGAATGATCTCTTTTTCCTCTGCGGTTTGTGTAATACCGGATACCGTGACCACATAATTATGGACATCCACATCGATGTTCAGGATTTTGATCTCTTTTCGTTTAAACAGTTCCGTCTTGATCCGGCTGGCCAGCATCATGTCATCCAGCGCCTGACCCGGGCTGGTCTTACCGATGACCAGTTGATTTTCCACGCGTTTGACACCGTCAACCTGAGAAGCGATCTGTTCAGCCAGACGTTTCTGCGTGTTTGATTCAATCACACCGATCAGGTACACCACGCCATCGATAACGTCCACGTCAATATGCCTTGCCTTGACCTGCTCTTCACTGATCAACCCGGTTTTAATCTTGGTGGAGATGATGGAATCGTCGACCATGGTGCCGGTAGACCGTTCATCAGTGGCCCCTTTGTAAGCACCGACAGCAGCGGTTCCAACAACAACCGGTGCGCAGGATGACAGCAGAAACAGGGTGCCGATACACAACACAGAAAACATATAGAATGGGGGTTTTATATCCATTACAGGATCTCCTTAATCGAAATCTTCAAGATCGATATCATCAAGATCTGACAGATCCATATCTTTGAGCAGATCATCCTCTTTTTCAAGAATCCTCTGGGCTTTGTACTCCTTCTTTTTGATCTTTTTTCCGGGAGGACTGATGACTGGCTCATCTGCAACATCCTTTGAAGATGATCTGGTATTGAAAAAGTAGACGCATCCAAGGTAGATAAGATAACATAAACCGGCCAGATTCAGCGTGATGATAATAATACCGATGATTTTTTTAATAAGCATAGCTGCCGATTATAATTTGGTTAAGAATTTGACGCCATGTTTAATTGTGTTTATATATAATCTTCAACAATGATACAAGGAAATAGAACACTTTTAAGGCGCAAAGGACGGTTTTATGAGCTGGATAGGTAAAATGATCGGCGGCACCATCGGGTTTGCCATTGGCGGACCGATCGGGGCGATTGCAGGGGCTGCTTTCGGCCACACGTTCGTAGATAAACATGAACAGGCCTATCTGACATCATCCCCTTTGCAAAAAGACAGATTATCCAGCAATGAGGAATCACAGCTCATTTTTTTTACTGCTGCATTTTCCATGCTGGCCAAAATATCCAAGATTGACGGCCGGGTGTCGGAAAATGAGATCGATACGGTTAATTATTTCATGAAACACGATCTCCAGCTGGATACCGCGACCTGCCAGACCGCCCAGAACATATTCAGACAGGCGGTGCATTCACCTGAACCCTTTGAAGCGTTTGCCTCCCAGTTTTATTCTGCTTTTCACAGCCAGCCCCGCATTATTGAACTGATGATGGACATACTGATCCGCGTATCCGCGGCTGATGGATATATCAAACCTGAAGAGGAGCAGCTGCTCAAGTCTGCTACCCGGATATTTCATGTTTCCGATCACAGTTATGAACGGCTGAAATCCAAGTATATCAGCCCGGTCAATAAATATTACGCGGTTCTGAAATGCAGTGAAACCGATAGTAATGAAACGATCAAGAAACAATACCGGAAACTGGTTTCAGAGTATCATCCCGATAAGATTCAGTCAAAAGGGCTTCCTGAGGAGTTTGTCAAATTCGCCAATGACCGGTTCAAGGAGATCCAGGAAGCCTATGACGCTGTAAAAAAGGAGCGGGGGATCTGAGTTAGAACAGGCCCTTTTCCTTTGCAATGTTCATATAGGTTTCAACGATGTTCTTAGGTGGTTCCCACAGATCATCCTCTGTCTTTGCCGTGACTGAAATTGCATCAAAATCACACCGTGTAAAACATAATCCGCAGCCGATACACCGTTTTTCCTCAACAACTGCCGTATGGGCGTCATCCAATGAAACAGCGTCCATGGGGCATATGTCGACACATGCTTCACAGGCCGTACAGTTTTCCGGCTCAATGCGCGCATAAAAATTTGAATTCACGATTTTTCCGGGTGCGTCATACTCCTTAAGGTTCTTCAGGATCTGGCAGCAGCAGTCGCAGCACAGGCACATATTGATGGGCCGCTTGGAATTGGAGGGCTGAATCACCAATCCCTTGTCAATACCATTGTGAAGGATTTGGATCGCCTCATCAGGGGTGATTTCCCGCCCGATGTTCCTGCTCTCATAGATGTATGCGCCGCCGCCAAAAACCAGGCAGGCCTCCACAGGCTTGTCACACCCTTTGCCCATGATAGTGTGCTCCTGCCTGCAGATGCAGGGCGCCACAATGATTTTGGATTCACCCCTGATCAATTCCTCGGCCTGCTCATAATCCATGACGTTCATATCCGTGTGGATAGATTTGGATACCGGAACCACACGCATCTGTTTGGTGTCCTGCTCAAACTGCTCCTTGATCAGGTGGGGAATATATTCATTGAAATCTTCAATCAGTTCTTTGGTCAGTGAGTTGACCTGGTACTCCCATATCCCGACCACAAAGCTGAGCAGCATGAAGGTTTCCGAACCAGGTCTTGTCACTTGAACAATCAATCCCTTTTTAGCCATCTCCTTGAGCATGGGAGCGATAATATTGATATCCCTGCCGGTACGGTCGGCAATACTCTGCGCGGTTTCGGGCATCATGACCAGCTGTGCGCAAAGATCCGCCTGTTCAGGGGTGAACAACCGTTTTAAAATCCTGATCTCAACACCGCTGTCAGTCGCGGGGTATCCACCCGGGGTCTGGGTATCGAGATGTTTGGCAAGTGCCTGGTATACGTTGTTCATAATCGATATCTCCTTTATTGTGTTTCTTCAGTGGTGCCAAAGACCTGAAGGTTCATGTTTACTTGATTCGGGGTCACTGTTACGATGCTGCCTTTAAGCTGTTCCTGTTGTTCGAGCCGGTTCTTGTCCGGTTGATCCAGGATAACCGAGATGTAGTTATCTGTAATGGCAATCAAGCGGCCCGTTTTTACATCGGCTTTATGCTGAATCAATCCATTGAGTGGTTTTCCCATTTGGGTCTCTAAAAAATCCCTTTTCTTCAAGGCTCCCAAATCCCGTAAAACCTGACACCTGTCCTGAATGGTCTGATGGGTCGATTGGTTTTTCATTTCATATGCCCGGGTCCCCTTGCGCGGGGAGTAGGGGAAAACATGAAGATAGGACAGGGGCAGGGTTTTGATGAGTTCAAAGGTGTTTTGGAACGCCGGCTCATCTTCGGATGGGAATCCTACCATCACGTCTATGCCAATACATACACCAGGGATGGTTTCATGAATTTTACCAATAATTTTCTTGAAAAACGCAGGATCGTATGGCCTGCCCATGGCTTCGAGCACACCGGCGTCACCGCTTTGCAGTGGAATGTGCAAATGGTTGCAGATCATTGAATGATCGGCCATCAAACGGATCAATTCATCGGTGATCTCTTTGGGCTCGATAGAGCTTAACCGGACCCGGTCTACGGGCTGATTGTCGATGATTTGTTTCAAAAGGGCGGTAATTGAAGATCCAGGCTTGAGATCCAGGCCGTAAAGGCCGGTATGAATACCGGTAAGGATCACCTCCTTAAACCCGGAATTATTCAGGGTGTGCAGGTGGGTCATCACCTCACTTTCCGGCATTGAGGTGCTTTTACCCCTGGCATAGGGCACAATACAATAGGTGCAGAATGCATCGCAGCCGTCCTGTATTTTCAGGTAGGCCCGTGTCATGTCTCCGAAGACAGCAGGCTCAAAGGATTGATATCCATCAGTTTCACATATGGATAAGACAGCGTCGGACTCATCCTGGGATGGATAGAGTTCCTTAAAGCAGTTGGTGGTAATCTGATGAGCGATCCTTGTTTTATCGGGGTTCCCGATCACGTGATGAACACCTTCAATGGATCGAATCTGCTCTGGCTCGGTCTGGGAGTGGCAACCGGTAACGATGATCTTTGCTTCGGGGTTATCCCGAATCAGCTTCCGGATCGCCTGGCGTGACTGCATGGATGCCTTTGCCGTCACGCTGCAGGTGTTGATGATACAGAGGTCTGCTAAAGATCCCTTGTCAACTTTGTGATATCCATGTTTTCCCAGCTGGGTTGCAATTCCGTCAGACTCATATTGGTTGACCTTGCAGCCCAGGGTTTTGATAATAAATCTCTTCATAAGATGATACCGGCGCCCAGTACGCGGTTTTTACGGTAAAACACTGCGCCCTGGCCGGGTGTGACAGCGAATTGGGGCTCATCAAAAAGCACCTTGACACTGCTGTCATTCCAGACCAGGGTCGAAGGCGAGGCCTTGTGATTGTAACGTATTTTTGTTTCTACCCTGATTTTTTGCCCCTGATGATCGAACGGGGTGTCATTCCAGTTAAAAAGTGCAATTGCAGCAGATGTCTCCTTGATCTCTGATTTCGTGCAGACCACCAGGGTATTGGATGAGGTGTCGATCTGTTTTACATAGTAGGGCTCCGGCCCGGGACAGTTGATCCCTCTTCGCTGCCCGATGGTAAACCGGTGAAGACCTTGGTGTTCTCCAATGATTTGCCCCTTCATATCCCTTATCGGGCCCTTTTTGGGGGTATCGGACAAGCGGGTTTCTATGAACTCTGCGGTCTTATTCTGCGGTATAAAGCAAACATCCTGACTCTCTTTGGTACTTACGGGCGTCAGATGGTTTTCCCTTGCAATCTGTCTCACCTCATCCTTGGTCAGATCTGAAAGGGGGAATATCAGCCGGCTGATCTGGTCGGAGGTCAGCATCGATAAAAAATAGCTCTGATCCTTGAAATCATCTCTACCTTTTACAAGATAATAGCGCCCCCCCTGTTCCAGAGTCTCTTGTTCCACAGCGGCATAATGCCCGGTGGAAAGGTATTGTGCACCCATCTTTATTGCAACAGACAACAGCGCACCGAATTTGATTTTCTGATTGCAAATCAGGCATGGATTGGGGGTTCTGCCCTGTTCATAGGCACTGACAAAGTAGTCCACCACATGCGTTTTAAAGGGTTTTGAAAGATCGATCATCCGGATGGGGATCTTGAGCTGGTCCTTGATCGATATGAGATCAGGGCACGATGTTTCATATCCGGTGGTGAAATGGACACCAATAACATCATAACCCCGTTGTTTCAATAGAAAGGCGGCAATCAGTGAATCGATACCGCCGCTTAAGGCGATGGCTACAACAGGGGGTGACATCAGAGGGCGGTTTCGGTGTGTTCAGAGAAAAGTCCCATGGCCCGGCTGGGGCAGGTCAGGATACACAGTTCACAGATACTGCATTTTTCCTTGTCAAAAATCACTTCCATCTCAGGCCGTTTGATATAAAGAGCTTCTGTCGGGCAGACCGCTGTACAGGCACCGCAATGGGTACATTTTTCCACATCCTTGAAAATCTGCTGCTCCGGGGTTGAAACCGTAACACCCTGATTTTTAAGATATCTGACACCCCGGTTGTAGTCTGATTTGGTTCCGGACAGCTCAAGAACCATATATCCCTCTTTCTGGTTGGATATTTTTGCACTCAGGATATTGAACAGCAGATCATATTTTTTTGTCAACTGGCAGACAATTGCCTTTTGGGCGACCTCCGGCGGAAAATTCAGAATGATCAGTTTTGAATACAATGGCGTTCTCCCCGTTATTAAAATAGCATTAACCCTAAACCTGGGCCGGAATATGGCGTAAACGGAACTGATATGTTAAGTATTATTAAACCTGAGGTCAAGCGCATTGTTAAAAATTATACCAGGGACCCAGTCATGAATAAATTTGCCTATTCACTGTCAAGCATCTCTTTGAAGTATCTCTCCTTTTTATCAAAAGCCAATATCCATATCATCGGCAGTGAAAACATCCCTTCAGGATCCAATATTTTCACTGCGAACCATTTCACCAGGATTGAAACCATATTCCTGCCCTACCATATCCACCGGATCACCCATCGGCCGGTATGGTCCCTTGCTGCTGATGAACTGTTTCAATCGGGATTTCTTCAGGCCCTTTTAAGCAGTATGGGGGCAGTTTCCACCCGTGACCCCCATCGGGATGATCTGATTCTCACCACCTTGCTTTCAAAAGATGCAGAGTGGATCATATTTCCTGAGGGTCGGATGGTAAAGAATAAAAAAACAGTTAAAAAAAATGGATTCGAGATATCAGATGGGATCGAAGCACGTCCGCCCCACACCGGGGCCGCTGCCTTGGCGTTACGATGTGAATTCTTCAGGGAACGACTCCGGCGTATGCAGGAGAAAAATCCTGAGGAATGCCAACGGATTGCCAACATTTTTGATATCACTGATATTGAATCGGTATTAAGCAATGAAACACATATTATCCCCATCAACATCTCCTACTATCCTGAAACCCCCAAGCCGAACATTCTCAGCCGAATTGTCCAGCGTGTTATCAAATCCCCTTCCCAACGGCTGATGGATGAAATCATGACCGAAGGAGCCATGGTATTTGCAGGAACTGATATCACCATCCGGTTTGGTGACCCCATTAAAATCCGGCCCTTTCTGAACCATTTCCTGATTGAGAGTGATTTGACCACCCGGCGGCCTATCGGGTTTAATGAAAAGACAAGTTCAAGACCGGTCATCAAAGAGATTTCCATTGATATCATGGAAACATATATGGGGCGCGTCTATGCCATGGCCACCATCAATTATGATCACGTGATGGCCTGTATCCTCAAGCATTTTCCCTATCGTGCAGATGGCATAGATTTATATGAATTCAAATGCAAGGTCTACTATGCCATATCAGAAATGATTCATAATGAGTCGTTCTGCTATTACCAGTCTTTTTTTGATAATCAGATTCACCTGCTTATTGATGATCGGTTTGGACGGTTTGACGCATTTTTCAAAATCGCTCAGGAGAGCGGGGTGATCACCATTGAAGGCCAAAAGATATTTAAAGACCAGGCCCGGTTTGTCCGGCAGGAGGATTTTCACCGCATCCGTATTGAAAACCCGCTCCTTGTAATTACCAATGAAATTGAGCCTCTAAAAGCGGTTGAAGCGCACTTGAAAAAAATCGCACAAATCCCTAACAATGAAATCCATAAGCTGATCAAGCACCACTTGCTTGAAAAAATTCAGGCAGAGTTTGATCAGGATTATGACCGGTATTTCCGTGAAGGTGAATCAAAAAAATCAGATATTGGTCAGCCCGTGTTTTTGCAGTATCACCGCGACAGGGCAGGGGTGCTGCTCATTCATGGCTACATGGCTGCGCCGGCCGAGGTTAAAGGGTTTGCACAATATCTCCATGCCCGGGGCTATACCGTGTATGCACCCCGATTGAAGGGACACGGCACCTCTCCTGAAGACCTGTCTCAAACCCGTTACACCCAATGGATAGAATCGGTTGAAGAGGCTTATGTGGTTCTCAAACACAGCTGTGAAACCATTTTCATCGGCGGGTTCTCCACCGGCGCCGGTCTGGCATTGGAACTGTGTACCCGGGTCAAGGATTACAAGGCTGTTTTCGCAATTGCCCCGCCGATTCAACTCAGGGATCTTGGGTCCTATTTTATTCCGGCCATCGACACCTGGAACCAGATGATTAAAAAGGTAAAACTGGATGCCATGGCCAAGGAATTTATTGCCAATCAGCCTGAAAATCCCCATATCAACTATCACAGAAATCCCATTTCAGGTGTCCATGAACTTGAGAAGTTGATGGACGATCTTGAACCGCGGCTCAAACAGATTGAACAACCGGCACTGGTCGTTCAGTCCAGAAATGATCCCGTTGTGGAACCGAAAGGCACCAGCCGGTTGTTTCAACATATCGGATCGGCATTCAAAGAGTACTACATTTTTGACTTTGACCGGCACGGTATTTTGCTCGGTAAAGGAGCTACTCGGGTCTACCAGGCCATTGAAAACTTCCTGATGCTCTGGACATCAGGGAATAAAGCTTGAAAAAATATGATATTATGTCATTATAACCTTAAATTTGTGGCATGTTTGAGCGTACACAATAATCATTTGCGATATATGACTTTTTCCAGGATCCCATATGAATCTTCAGGGTGATTTCGAAGGACAGAACCTGACCGGTATCTTTCAGATGCTTTGCAATGATCAGAACACCGGGTTTCTCAGGGTAACCAGTGAGGATAAGGAGAGCCGGGTCTATTTTGATCGGGGAACTGTTGTCTATGCCAAATCATCCCTGAAAAAGGCGCGTCTCGGATTTCTGATGATCGCTGAGGGCATCATCACCGGTAAACAGCTCAAGGAGTGCCTTGCATTTGCAAACGCCAGCAAGGTTTCCCTTGGTAAGGTCCTGGTTGAAAAAGGGCATATCTCTACCGAGATACTTAAAAAGTACATTACCAAACAGGTCGAAGAAATTATTTACAACCTGCTGCTCTGGAAAAAGGGTAAATTCGAGTACAGGGATGCCCAGCTGAATCTTAAAGGGATGATCGGCACTCAGCTCAATCCCATGAAATTAATTCTTGAAGCCTCGCGGCGCATGGATGAGATGTCGGTCATCTACGAAGCCATACCGTCAGACCGGATTGTTTTCCGGATCGCATCCAAGGTGGACCAGAAAGAGGAATTCAAACTGAATGCCAATGAGTGGAAGGTTCTGTCGCTGATTGACGGAAATCGAATGGTCCGGCATCTGGTCGAGGACAGCGGGTATGATGAGTTTGCGGTTTACAAGATCCTGTTCACGGTGATTTCTTACGGACTCATCGAGAAAAAAGAGGAGGTCCAGCTCAAAGACGGTGAACATCCCCATGACATCAATGCCATTGTGACCATTTTTCAGGATATCTTTGAAGCGATCCTGAAAAGTGCGCAGGTTGAACTCGGTACCCAGGCCGAGTATCTGTTTGATGAATCTAAATTCGGACTGGGACCTCCTCATAAAGACATCCTTGAGGGGTACCATCCCAGGCATGATAAGACTGTGAACATCCTTTCGGTTTCCGAAGCCATGAAAAAAACCCAGGAGCCCCTGGCCAGGTTCTCTCTGATCGAGGCGTTTTCCCAATACTGTATCCATGTTCTTAAGCGGATCAAGGATATATTGGGATCTTACCCGCTGAACAGAATCATCAACGATATTGAGAATGTACTGGAATATATCAAAAAGTATCAGAACGGGTCTTCCACAAAAACCAAGATCATCTCCAGTATGAAAGAGGTGATCGATGAAGTCACTTCAGGCTAATCAGTCTACAGACAACTGATCGCACAACTGATCTGTTTCGGCAGGTTCCAGCAGCCGGTTGAATACCAGGGCCGTCCAGCAGTCTTTATGTTTGAAAACATAGACATGCCGATCTTTCATGGTAAACCGTGAGAATCTGACCGGAGTGCCTCCGAAATGGTCACTGTGCTTGCACCACTCAAACGCCATGCGGTCCAGGGGGGGGGTGTTTGTGAGGTTTGTCGACATCACCTCCCCATCTTTTGAGAGGTTTAGAAATCCTATACAACCGGCAAGATTTGAGAAGTCATGTGTCATGGGTGTGTGTTCGCATTCTTGAAAAGCGTTTTGATCTGACCCAGATAGCTGGTGAAAAAGTCATGAAAATCTCGGCCTGTCGGGTCTGCCGGTATTTCACACCCGCGGGTGACCAATATAAAGTAGATCTGGTCACAGATATAAAAAACAAGTATGGCATGCCTGGGCAGTGAAAATTCTGCTTCAACGATATCATCTCCTGTCTCGTTGCCAAGGCTCATACATCGCGTTGCTGTCTGTGCCAGCAGGATCAGGTCCTCTTTGTTCAACGAATCCGGCATCTGGTGATTGATCAGGCCGTCGCGGATATGGTAGATGATGGATCCCAGGATATTTGGATTGCTGTAGAGCTGTTGATAGAACAGGGATAGTGTGCTTTTTATGTCTGCAGAAGGCGGCCTTGTCGGAGTGACTAAAGACTGGATGTTCTCATAGAGGCACACGGTGCATGTGAACCGGGCCTGATTTTGAACCAGATGATCTGCTGTAATACTGTTTTTTTGGCCGCAATCTTCACAAAAAACAATCAAAAGTTTTACTTCATTCCCTGGATCATTGTGTTAACAAGCGAATCAATGGCGTCTATCAAAGAATTAAACTCACCCGGTTTGTCAGCAATCCGGATATTGGGGTCTTTTTTCAATGCAGTCTTAAGCTGAGACAATTTGATGCTGATTTCGTTTACGTTGGGCAGGTTCAATTCCCTGGATGCCCGGTTGACCGCATGGACCAGGGGTCCAATCGGCCCTTTGGGTATTTTATTCCGATCAGGGGCAGGGGGTGTTTTCTTTTTTGCCGGTGCCGCTGATGAGCCGATGTCGAAAAAATCATCAATCCGGTTGGTAATCTCTTCAATAGGCTGCTGATCTTTTTTTCCGGGTGCGTAACTTTTCATTCCCTGCTCTTCAAATCCGGCTTCCTGTGATTCCATCATTCCGGGAGCGGCAGCTTTATCTTTACCGAGAACGTTCATGAGATGAATTTTATCCAGCAGGTCATCAACCGGAGACGCTTTGGGGTTGAACAGATCGTCCATCACATCGGTTTTAGGTTTAGAGGGCGGCTGGATAGGAGCGGATTTAAGGTTCTTGTCTTCTATCTCCTGGGCGACAAGCTGCTCATCTGAAAGGGAAACCAGCTCATCAACCTCCATGGATGCGGAATCGGTCTGGGATGAGAACTGTGACAATGCCGGTTTAAGTTCGGGAATATCCGCTTCGGCTATCGGTTTCTCTGCAGCAGGCCTGGTTTTCTTCGGTTGAATTTTGGCCTTGAATGTCCGGTACCGTTGAATATCGTCAAGCAGTAACGATTTTTTCTGTTCAAAGGTGAGTCCCGGTTTGGTTACAATGGTCTCAAGATGATCATAAACGGTCCTGATCAGGACCACGGCTTCCTCATCCGCACTTGCCTTCTTTTTATGGGTGTACTGGCCCAGTGCATGCAGGATGTTTAAAAAGGAATCATAGAGTTTGTTGGACTGCCACTTCATTTTCAGTCTGTTTACTTTCAGGCTGAAAGCGTGTGTGGTGTCCGGATTGATTTCCCATTCCAGTGACAGGATCGCCGACTTGAGTTCTTCAAGCAGTGGTTGATACGGCGCGAGAGCGATACGGTGTTTTAAGTCATGAAACAGTGACAGGCTGTGCCTGTAAGCCTTTATGGAAGCATCGTCAGACATGCTGGCCGAGTATATAATCGAGTCAAAATCTTCCTTGATGGCGGTCAGGGTGGTCAAGGTTAACTTACGGTCAAACGCCTTGTTCTTGTTCAGAAAAGCGGAAATTGACTGGATCATCCTAAGCAGGGCCTCGAGGATTTTATTGCCACGGGCCAGGTTCTGCAGCAGACGGATCGTGTTGAACAGGTCGGCGATGTTCTCACAGTCCTCCAAACGGATGAATATGCTGAACTCATGATTAAACTGGGCAAGGGCTTCTTTGGTTTTCGGTGCTTTGATATCAAACATGGAAATCCCCTAAAACAACTCGTCCTGTATGGAGGCCAAGGTCATTGAAACAATGCGTTTGAGGGTGGGAATGACATTACCGCCCTTAAGCGCGCTGGCTTCAAAGGCCGGGGCCTTGAGGTGACTGTTTAAATCTTTTTGCATGATCCTGGAAGGAATAATAGGAATGTTTTGATTTTTGAGATCAATCTTGTTGTACTGCATGACCAGCGGCATTTTGAACAGATCCAGTTGATGGGTCTTCAGGTTTTCATAGAGCTGGTTCAAGGATTCAATATTTCGCTTCCGCTGGTTTAACTGAACATCGGCAACAAAAACAATACCATCCACCCCTCCGAGAACCACCTTTCGGGTTTCATTGTATTTTACCTGTCCCGGTACCGTATACAATTGGATAACAATCTGAAATCCCTTGATTTTTCCAACGTCAAACGGGAGAAAGTCAAAGAACAGGGTTCGGTCATCGTGGGTCTTGAGACTGACCATCTGGGTTTTGAGGCGTTCCCGGTATTTTTTGTTGATGTATTCCAGATTGGTGGTTTTACCGCCTCGGCCCGGCCCGTAATAGACAATCTTGACTTGAACTTCTTTGGTCTTAACGTTTACAAGCGCCAAAAAAAACCCCTTTTTAAAATTAAAAGAGAGTGGCCGAACCGGGTTGGTGAGATTCAGTTGCAGATTTCAAGGATGCTGTTGACCACTTCATCCACTTTCAACCGAACAAGCCCAAGCGTGATCTGCTTGTTGAACATGGTAATGATGAACATTTCATGATTGACTTTACTGAAATGGACATTGACCTTTTCACCTTTGTGAAACAGCAATGCAAATTCGGATTCACCAACCAGCTTTGCCATGGCATCCACTGCTGCGAAATTTCCAGCAGCCAGGGCGGCAAAAGCCTTTACATCGACATCCGTGTTTCCGATATTATGCTCTGCAATGGTGTTGCCGGCCTGGTTCATGAGAATGACGCAATCAATTCCAGATCCCATGAGGCGGGAATCAATTAATTCATCAATGGCGTCAAGTTGAGATTTATTAAACATAGGGGGCATTTTAGCCCAAATTAAATCCGAGTGCAATACAACAAACAAATTTAATTTGGGCTTTTATTTTTAAACAGGCATTACACTGGATGGATCCAGCAGAAATTCCTGGCTGGTTTTGTCGCCGTCTTTGAGTATGGTGGCCTGAATTTTATTTTCAACCGGAAGCAGGAGAATGGCTTTATCAAACCGGTCTTTATGATTTTCAAGCTGAATGGGAAACCCATCATCACAGAATGCTTCTTCTCTGTGGATCTGCATGGAAAACCAGATAAACAGATTGAATTCCTGTGCGATTTCTTCAAGTTCAGTCAGGGTATTCGTGATATCGGTGTCAAAATTCAACCCGTCTACCACAAGTGCTTTTGGGATTTCGAGATCGGTGCCGGTAAAACTGTTCAGGTAGTCCCTGATTTTGGATGAGTCAAATGTGGATTCGTTATAGGAGATGGCCACTTTGTTATGGCTGATGTCATCCCAAGCCTCTGACGCCTTGGCAGGATCAACATATCCGATGCTGTCAACCAGGTCTGAGAACCCTTCGTTATAGCGGACATTGATTTTTTCCATCTGGTCGCTCAGGCTGACGTGAAGGACCTGTTCGTCTTCAAGAAGCTTGACCAGGGCAATCTGGACCAGAAAGCGGGTTTTTCCGACACCGGCGCGTGACAGAACAGCGCCGAAGCGGCCTTGAAATAAACTGTCTTTGCCAAGGATCTGGACGGCCGGATTTCTTAATATAAGATCTTTTTTGAGCATGGGTCTACCTCATATATCAAATTGTATTTATTTGGACTGGTTTTTCTCTTCTAGTTTCTTTTTCATAATTTCATCAGCCACGGATTGCGGTACCTGTTTATAGGAGTTGAATTCCATGGTGTACTGTGCCTTGCCCTGGGTACCGGAGCGCAAAACCGTTGAAAAACCGAACATCTCAGATAAAGGTACAAAAGACTCAATGACAGACATCACGCCTTCTTCCTGGGAACCCTGGATAATACCGCGGCGCTGGTTGATCAGGCCCATGCAGGCACCCTGGAACTCGTTTGGCGTTTCGATCACTACCTTCATGATCGGTTCCTTGATAACGGGTTTGGCTTTGGCATAAGCCTCGAGAAACGCTCCCCTTGCAGCGGATTTAAACGCCATCTCTGAAGAGTCTACGGCATGGAATGCACCGTCATCAATGGTTACCTTAATGCCGGTGACCGGGAATTCAAGTTTGGGGCCTTTGTCCATGGAATTGCTGAATCCTTGCTCGCAGGCAGGAATGTACTGGGTGGGGATCCGGCCCCCCGTAATTTTATTTACAAATTCAAATTCTTCATCACAGGGTTCAATAAATCCAGCCACACGGCCAAATTGTCCGGCACCACCGGTCTGCTTCTTGTGGGTGTAATTAAATACCGCTTTCTGGGTAATGGTTTCACGGTAGGCCACAATGGGCTGACCCGTACTGACCTGGGCCTGGTATTCTCTTTTCATCCGCTCCACATACACTTCAAGGTGGAGTTCACCCATACCTTGGATAATGGTTTCACCGGTTTCTTTGTCCACATAGGTCTTGAATGTGGGATCTTCTTTGGTAAAACGATTCAGCGCCTTGGACATATTGATCTGTGATTTGTTGTCTGCAGGGCTCAGGGAGAGGGAAATTACCGGTTCCATTACATGCATGGGCATCATGGTGTAGTTGATCCCCGGGTTGACAAAGGTGTCTCCAGAGGCACAGTCTACACCGAACATGGCACCGATGTGTCCGGCCGGTATGGCTTCCACATCCTCCATCTCGGAAGAGTGCATCCGGATCAGCCGGCCGGCTTTGATCTTTTTTCCGTCCCTTGTGTTGATCAGTGTGTCCCCTTTGTTAATGCATCCCTGATATACGCGGATATAGGTCAGCTGACCATACTGCCCGTCTTCAAGTTTAAATGCCAAGGCTACGGTAGGTTTATCAAAATCACTTTCAAGGATAACGCTTTCCTCTTCTTTGTCCAGATCCAGGGCTTCATTCTCAATATCAAGAGGGGAAGGCAGGTATTGAATCACTGCATCAAGGAGCGGCTGTACGCCTTTGTTCTTGTAAGCAGAACCTAAGAATACAGGGGTTAGCTGGCGGGAGATGGTGCCGGTTCTGACGGCTTCCATAATCATCTCTTCAGTGATTTCGGTTTCTTCAAGAACCGCTTCTGTCAATTCGTCGGAAAATAGAGAGACTTCATCGAGCATGATCTCCCTGGCGGCCTGGGCATCGTCCATGACTTCCGGTGGTATATCTTTTTCGACGACCTCCTGACCGCTGTCACCTTCAAAAAAATAGGCTTTCATGGAAACGAGATCAACCATCCCCTCATGTTTTTCTTCGAGGCCAATGGGGATCTGCAATAAAACCGCGTTGTGGCCGAGTTTTTCCCTGAGCTGGTCTTTGACCCTTTCCGGGTTGGCCCCGCTTCGATCACATTTGTTGACAAAAGCGATACAGGGAACTTCATATCGTTTCATCTGCTGATCTACCGTAATGGACTGAGACTGCACACCGGAGACGGAACACAGGACAAGAATGACACCATCCAAGACGCGAAGGGAACGCTCAACCTCAACTGTAAAATCCACATGGCCCGGGGTGTCAATGATATTGACGGCGTTCTGGTCCCATTCACAATGGGTCGCTGCTGAAGCGATCGTAATGCCGCGTTCTTTTTCAAGCTCCATTGAATCCATATATGCACCGGAGCCCTCTTTGCCCCTTACTTCATTGATTTTATGGATTCGATCCGTATAGAAAAGAATCCGTTCGGTCAGTGTGGTTTTTCCAGAGTCAATATGGGCACTGATACCGATATTTCTGACTTTTTGCAAATCCCTGAGCATGACAATCTTATCCTTCTAAAAAGAAATTTAATCTGTGTTCCTCGTCCGGTACCATACCGGATAGAGGCGGAGGTATTATTACGTTTTAATTATTGATATATGGTTACGATTCTGTTAAAATCGATAAAGACTTTTCTGCGTAAATTAGAAATTCAGAATTATACTACTTTCTCTTACACGAGTCAATAAATATTTTTTATATGTTTAATTCCGATCAATTCCGAAAGTTTCTGTGCACGGCGCTGGACGCATTCAAGACAGATTATACTGATGACCAGGTGATCCTGATCTGCCGTCATGCACAGGAGCTTATAAAATGGAACAGCAAGACCAATCTGACCACAATAACCGATCCCAGGGAAATGGCTGAAAAACATTTTGCTGACAGCCTTCTGGGCATCGCATATTTCGATGCACAGATGCGGGTGCTCGATATGGGGACCGGAGGTGGTTTTCCCGGCATCCCGATCAAGGTGTTCAATCCGGGGATTCACCTCACGCTTCTGGATTCCTCCAGAAAAAAAGTCAATTTTCTCAAGCAGGCCAGCCGATCCCTGAAATTGACCCGAGTTGATGCCATACACCGCCGTGCAGAAGATCTTGCCGGGGATGCAGGGCATAAATCCGGGTATGATGTTGTTGTATCCCGTGCGTTTTCAAGTCTTTTAGAGTTTATACATCTCTCACGCCCCTTCTTGAATCAAAGCGGGTTCATGCTGGCCTATAAAGGGAGTCAGGGGCTTGAAGAACTCCAACAGGTGGGTCAGGATAATTATCGGGTTGAAACGGCCCATTTTACACTACCGTTTTCCAGGGCTCAACGCGTGATTATCAAACTGATGCCCGTTTCCTGATAATACGGCTAAACCGCGATTATCCTTGACTGTTTGCCTGGATTAAACTAAAAATACTTTTTTACACTTAAACGAATTAACGTTTCCGAATATCGGAGGAATAATGGATTATAAGGACACCCTCAATTTACCGTCAACCCAGTTTGCCATGAAGGCCAACCTGCCCAAGCGAGAACCGGATCAGCTCAAGGAGTGGGAAGAAAAACAGGTTTATGACAAAATCAAAACCCAATCAAAGGACAAACCGAGTTTTATTCTTCATGACGGCCCTCCATATGCCAACGGGCATTTACACATTGGTCATGCCATCAATAAAATATTAAAAGATATTATTGTTCGTTCAAAACAGATGACCGGATACCGGTCGCATTACGTACCGGGATGGGATTGCCACGGTCTGCCCATCGAGCATAATGTCGACAAAAAACTGGGCTCAAAAAAGAAAGAGATGACTCCGGTCCAGGTCCGTCAGGCGTGCCGTAATTACGCCAAATCCTTTGTGGATATCCAGCGGGATGAGTTTAAGCGGTTTGGGGTCAGCGGTGAATGGAACACCCCTTACCTGACCATGAACAATGAATATGAAGCCAGAATTGCAAAGGAATGCGGGGAGTTTGCCCTTCAGGGGGATATGTTCCTGGGGAAAAAACCGATCTATTGGTGCTGTTCCTGTCAGACTGCCCTTGCCGAGGCTGAAATTGAATATCATGATCACACCTCTCCCTCAATCTATGTCAAATTCTTAGTCAAAGATGATCTGACCCAACAAATTCCTGACTGTGCCGGCCAACCGGTTTCCATCGTCATCTGGACCACGACCCCCTGGACACTGCCGGCCAACCTCGGTATTGCCCTGCATCCGGATTTCGTATATGCTGCCGTTAAAACACCGGAACACGGCATCCTGATACTTGCCAAGGATCTGGTTGAGCAGGCCTTGAGCGAGATGGATATCACCGGTTACAGTATCATTTCTGAGATCGATTCAGCCGATCTGGAGAAAAAAACCTGTGCGCATCCGTTTTACAACCGGGATTCCATTATCATGCTGGGTGACCATGTGACCCTTGAAGCCGGCACCGGATGCGTACACACCGCTCCCGGTCATGGCGTGGATGATCATATTATCGGTAAACGATACGGTCTTGACTGCTACTCACCGGTTGAAGATAATGGCGTGTTTTCAGACACGGTGGAAAAGTTTGGCGGCCAGTTTATTTTTAAAGCCAATACCTCGATTATCGATACGCTTGAAACAGAGAGCGCACTGTTGAAAAGCGAACAGATGTCCCATTCATACCCGCACTGCTGGCGGTGTAAAAACCCGGTAATCTACCGGGCAACACCCCAGTGGTTTATCTCCATGGATAAAATGGGGCTGAGGAAAAACAGTCTGGAACAGATCAAGAAAGTGGAATGGATTCCCTCCTGGGGTCAGGAGCGGATTTATTCAATGATTGAACACCGGCCTGACTGGTGTCTGTCCCGCCAGCGTTCCTGGGGGGTTCCCATCCCTGTTTTCCATTGTAAGAGTTGTAAGCATGTGCATGTCAGCAGAGAATCGGTCGACAAGATATACGACCTGTTCAAGATCCACAGTTCCGACATCTGGTTTGACAAGGATGCCGAGTTTCTGATGCCTGAAGGCTCGGTCTGTGAAAACTGCAACGGAACCGAGTTTGAGAAGGACCATAACATATTGGATGTCTGGTTTGATTCCGGCGTCTCCCATGCGGCAGTTCTAGAGGAAAGTCCCGACCTTGACAGGCCGGCAGACCTTTATCTTGAGGGAAGTGACCAGCACAGGGGATGGTTTCACTCCTCTTTGCTGACCAGTGTCGGTCGTACCGGCAGTGCGCCCTATAAAGCGGTCTTAACCCATGGATTTGTTGTGGATGAACAGGGCCGGAAAATGTCCAAGTCGGTTGGCAATGTGGTGGCCCCGGATAAAGTGATTAAACAATACGGCGCAGACGTACTCAGGCTATGGGTCGCATCGGCCGATTATCGTGGGGACGTCAGTATCTCCAACAATATTCTCAAGCAATTGTCCGATGCCTACCGCAGGATCAGGAATACCTGCCGGTTTATGCTGGGTAACCTGCACAATTTTGATCCCGCTTCCCAGCTCAGGCCATACTCAGAGTTGCCTGAACTGGACCGATTTGTTCTTCATCGGCTGCACCGGGTGACACAAAGATGCATGAATGCCTATGAATCCTATGAATTTCATTCCATTTATCACACGCTTCACAATTTTTGTGTCGTCGACCTGTCCTCCTTTTATCTGGATATTATCAAGGACAGGCTCTATACTCAGCCATCAGATTCAGATGCCCGCAAAGATGCCCAGACAGCCATGTTCCACATACTGAACACCCTGGTCAGGGTCATGACTCCGATTCTGCCCTTTACCGCTGAAGAGATATGGAAACATATGCCTGTTTTTGAAGGGAAAGAGGAAAGTGTACAACTTTCCCAGATGATCGAGATTGATCCTCAGTATGAAAACACTGATCTGGAATCCAGATGGGAACAGTTCCGTGCATTACGGGCTGAGGTGACCAAAGCACTGGAAGAAGCCAGGACCCGAAAATTGATCGGACATTCTCTTGATGCCTGTGTTGAAATTCAGATCGATGACAGTGAACTTAAAGCCATTGCAGCCGGTTTTGAATCTCAACTTGAAGATCTGTTCATCGTGTCCAAGGCGGTCCTTACAGATGGCCTCGATGATTCAGTCTATCTGGGAAAAGAGATTGAAGGATTGAGGATCAATGTGGTCAAAGCACAAGGGGAGAAATGTGAGCGGTGCTGGCGGATCGACCCGAGTGTTTTTCAGGACAAACCGTTTGCCAATGCATGCGATCGGTGTGTAGCGTCACTTGAACAGATTGTGTAAGCCACTGACCCGATGATTCTAAACTCACCGATATCCCGGTTATGCCTGGTCAGCAGTGTGATTATCATTGCTGACCAGGTGACCAAGCACCTGGTTCAAACACGACTCAAGCTTCACGAGTCTGTTGAGGTGATCCAAAATCTTTTTTCCCTCACTTATATCCTGAATCCCGGCGGAGCGTTTGGTTTCTTTGCCGGTCAATCGCTGATGGTCAGAAAATTCGTTTTTATATTTTTGTCCGCTATAATCGCCGGTATCGTGCTGTTCATGTTTTTCAGAACCGCCAGGGAACATTGTTTTCTTTCCTATGCATTTGCACTGATTTTTTCAGGTGCAGCAGGCAACTTGATTGATCGGATCCGTTTTGGACAGGTGGTTGATTTTCTTGATTTCTACCTCGGAGCATTTGACGGCCCATGGCACTGGCCTGCATTCAATATTGCCGATTCAGCCATCAGTATCGGGATGGCAATACTGATCTATCACATTTTGTTTAACAAGCTACCGGATCTTTAGTGACCCTATGTTTCCCGTACTCTTTAAAGCCGGTCCTGTAACCTTGTATACATACGGGCTGTTTATTGCCATTGGTTTTTTTGCAGCCCTGACGCTTTCAAAGAAAATCGCCTCCAGCAACCAGGTAAAAACCGAAATCGTTACAGATCTGTTTTTCATTATCCTGATTGCTGCATTGATCGGCTCAAGGGGGCTTTATGTGATTATCGAATATGAGGCATTTAAAAACAGCTGGATCGATGTTTTTAAAATTTGGAACGGTGGGCTGGTGTTTTACGGCGGCTTTATCGCAGCCGTAGCGAGCGCGTTGTTTTACCTGAGATTGAAACAGATCAACCCGCTGCTGATGGGTGATATTGTTTTTCCCGGAATCGCCCTTGGCCATGCCATTGGACGGATCGGGTGCTTTTTTGCAGGGTGCTGTTACGGTAAGCCCACCAGTGCATTTTTTGCCGTATGTTTTACCCACCCGCTGACATTGGCACCCCAACACGTCCACCTTCACCCGACCCAACTCTATTCTGTCGCTTCAAATCTCTTTATTTTTGCTGTACTGATCGGAGTGTCAATACATAAGAGATTTAACGGAATGGTCACCATCACCTACCTTATTCTTTACGCGGTTCTGAGATCGACCATAGAGTATTTCAGAGGGGATTACAGAGGAACTCTATTAAATGGCTATCTGAGCACCTCACAGGGGATCAGCCTCCTGGTTGCCCTGGCCGGCATTATTTTAATGATCATACTGTTCAAGAGGCGGCATGACACAAATTAAATACAACGGAATTGACGCGTTTGTTTCTGCCTTATCTCCGGATCAGTTTCCCAGTGTCGTTCTGGTTTATGGAAATGCATTTCTCAGAAAGGGAATCCTTGATTTCATTCTCAAGCGTCTGGAAGGGGAGGGGGATGCGCCCCGGCCGGTGACCGAAACCTTTCACGGGGATGATATCAACCTGGGCATGGTCATGGAATCCTTATCGACCTTCTCCTTTTTATCTGAAAAAAAACTGGTTGTCCTGAAAGATATCCCGCTGTTTGAACCCGGAAAACTGTCCAAGGAGCTTCTTGAGTCATTTTCATCCCTTGTCAAGACCGGTTTTCCTGAAGATCATTTTCTACTGATGTCAATACCCGGTATTGACAAGCGAAAGGGGTTATTCAAATCGATAGACCAGTCCGGCCTGGTCGTTGACTGCACCATTCCCCAGGGCAACCGGATGGCTGACATCAAAGAAAAGAAACATATTTTTAAATCCATTGTCAGCAAACGGTTGTCCAGATCCAAGAAACGGATGGGGGACAAGGAATTTGAAACGGTGATCGAAAGGGTTGGGTATGATCTTGATACTGTTATTGATGGTATGGATAAACTGATTCTTTTTTCCGGCGATGACCCTGTCATACAGGCTCACCACATCGATCCGGTTATCAAAAAAACCCGGACCGATCCCTTGTATGTTCTGACCAACCATGTATTGGACCGGCATCTTTCCAAGAGTATCGAATCCATGGATGCGCTTCTGGCAGAAGGTTTTCACCCACTCCAAATCCTGGCGGCATTGACCAATCAGTTCAGAAAGATCATGTATATCAAAAGTATCATCTGTGTTCACAATGACATGCAAAGACCTTTGTGGACAGCAGGGTACGATTTCAACCGCTTTAAATCCCATACCCTTGCTGCGGTCCTTTCTTATGAGAAGCTGCTCCAGGAAAAGGACAATTTTAAAGAAAAATCCAAATCAAGCGATCTTTTCCTTGCCTCAGCAGCTAAAAATCCCTATCCTGTATTTCAGAATTTTCTTAAGTCAGACAAGTTTTCTTTAACTGAATTAATTCATTTGTTCTCTCTGCTGAGCGATATGGATTATAAACTAAAATCTTCGAACACTGATCCCGAGCTTAACCTGAAACAGTTCTTAGTCCAGGCATGTATAAAGGATAGCCCATAATGAAGCGGAAAACCAAAATTGTCGCCACCATTTCCAACCTTAACTGCGAACCGGAGTTTATCCAGCGTCTTTATAAAGCTGGCATGAACGTTGTTCGTCTGAACACGGCACACATGACCTATGATGATGCACTTGAAGTGATCGCCAATACCCGGAAAGTATCTGAACACATCGCCATATTGCTGGATACCAAGGGACCTGAGATCAGGACATGTCCGGCCCAACACCCGATTTCAGTGAAGTATGGGGATTATATCAAGATCATGGGAGATCCTGATAAGGAGTCTGAAGGGGATACGGTATATGTCTCCTACTCTAAATTTGTCGATGACGTACCGGTCGGCAGTTCCATACTCATCGATGACGGGTATATCGCACTGGCCGTCATGGAAAAGGAAGACGATCACCTGCTGTGCTATGTTGAAAACGACGGAACCATATACGGGCGCAAAAGTGTGAATATTCCATCGGTCCACGTTAAACTGCCGGCACTGAGTCAGAAAGATATCGGATTTATTGAGTTTGCCGCTGACAATGATCTGGATTTTATTGCCCACTCATTTGTCAGGGACCCGGACGATGTAATTGCCGTGCAAAACATTCTGGACCGGAAAAACAGTCCCATCAAAATCATTGCCAAGATTGAAAACAGTCAAGGGGTTGAGAATCTATATGAGATTCTCGACCATGCTTATGGTGTCATGATCGCCAGGGGGGATTTGGCCGTTGAAATCCCTACAGAACAGATTCCCATGATTCAGAAGCAGATCGCTCAGACATGTATTGAGCGGCGAAAACCTGTGATTGTGGCCACACAGATGCTCCATTCAATGATTCAGTCTCCTAGACCCACGCGTGCGGAAGTATCAGATGTTGCCAATGCCTGTCTCGATCATGCCGACGCATTGATGCTTTCCGGTGAGACGGCCAATGGGAAATACCCGGAGGTCGCTGTCAGAACCATGGCCAAAATCGCCCAGGAGGTTGAAAATAAAAAAAGTTCATTTATCGATATTCCCTATACAACGGATAACAAGATTACAGCCTACCTGGCCAAGGCTGCCGTGAAAGCGGCATTGAGACTGAGCACCAAAGCCATCGTGGCCGACTCTGTTACCGGAACCTCCATCCGGGCACTGTCCGCCTACCGGGGTGACAACCCGATATACGCCCAGGTCTATGACAAGCGGGTCATGCGCCAACTCGCCCTCTCTTTTGGCGTTTACGCGGATTATATCGTGCCTGATATCACTTCTGTGGAACCGTTGCGAAAATCGATCTGCCGGCTTATTGAAGAAAACCAGTTTTCCGAGGATACCCTGATTATCGTTCTTGCAGGCCATTTCGGAGCCAAACAGGGTGCCTCTTTTATTGAGATCAGTACCGCAGCAAATTTAATGGAAAAATGTGGTTAAACCCTTAAGATATAAAGAGGAAGCCATTGAAATCATCCACTCAATTCAAACAAGATCATTCGTCAGCATCATCCCCCTATTTTTCGGATGATGTCCGGGATTTTTCCCAGGTTGAAAAAAGTATCCCCTGTCAAGAGGCATGCCCTGCAAAAACCAATGTGCCGGGGTATATCAGGGATATCTACGAGGAAAAATACGGGCGGGCCTATGAGATAAACCGGGCATGCAACATCCTGCCCGGAGTTCTGGGCCGGATCTGCTCCAGACCCTGTGAAGAGGCGTGCAGGCATGGTAACGACAACAATGGCGATTCCGTGGCCATCTGTTACCTCAAACGATCCTGTGCAGACCTGAAATCACCCATGCACCGGATCATCGAGGGCTTGTATACGCCGACTGGAAAAAAAGTAGCCGTGATCGGATCCGGGCCGGCCGGTCTTGCTGTGGCCCATGAGCTGGCAGTTATGGGGCACAAGGTCACGATTTATGAGTCTGAAGAAAAACCCGGAGGCATGCTCATGTATGGCATACCGGAATTCAGGCTGCCCCGCAACCTTCTGCTTTCTGAGATCGAAAATATTCTCAGACTCGGCATTGATCTTCACACCTCGACCATGATCGGAAAAGATATCAACCTGGAAGATCTTCACGATATTTATGATGCCATCGTTGCAGCCATCGGATGTATGAAACCCAGAACCCTTGAGGTAGCGGGTGAGGGCCTGGAAAATGTCTACAACGGCCTTGATTTCATGAAAATGGTCAATGCCGGGCAAACCCCCTACGTGGGAGAAAAAACCGTCGTGATCGGTGCCGGGTTCACTGCTGTGGATTGCGCCCGCTCCGCAGTCAGACTCGGTGCATCACAGGTGGATATCCATATGCGGAAAACGGTTGAGCTGATGCGGATTGACGCCCATGAAAAGGTTGAGGCCCAGTATGAACATATCGGCCTGCACGGCCTGATGCAGCCCAATCGCATCATTGGTGAAAACGGCCGGGTGACAGGAATTGAATTTTTAAGAACACGGCTGGAGCAAACCGATCGGTCACCATATCGTGTCTCGGTACCCATCGAAAACTCCGAATTTGTCATCCCGGCGGACACGATTATTGCCGCATTGGGTCAAACGCCGGACAAGGAGGTGATCTTTAACCGCGCGCAGCAATCCCTGACCATGGAGGGATACTTCTCAGCCGGTGATTTTGTATCCGGCTCCAGTGATGTCATCCATGCCATTGCCGATGGAAAACGGTGTGCTCAAGAGGTGGATCACTATCTGACCGGGATTGTCCGGAAGAAAAAAATGGTGCGGATTGAACCCTGCAGCACCACGGATCGGGACCGTTCATTTGACTTCATTTCAAGAACTGCAATGGATACCATCGGTCTGTCAGAGCGGAAAGCACAGCTCACTGCTGAGGTGGAATCCGGATTCAACACCGAGCAGGCGTACGAAGAATCCAAAAGATGCTACCTGTGCAACCTGAGATATGAAATCGATCCCCAAAGATGTATCTACTGTTCCGCATGCATTGACGTTATGCCCAAGGACTGCATTAAGATGGTCAAAGGGATTGTGTTTGAAGACAGTGGGGCGTACCAGTCCTATGAAACATCCCAATACTGGAACCAAGCAACAGCAATATCGATAGACAATTCCAAGTGCATTCGCTGCGGTAAATGTCTTGAGGTCTGTCCAATGGATTGTATCAGTGTTCATAAAACAGAACTGGTCGAAGTCGATCTTGCATCAGAATCTTTTGAATAGATGATTGAGGGAATTACGGAGGAACCATGGCATCAAATGACCACTATGTCATTGCAGGCAACGGTCCTGCCGGCAATGCCGCACTAAACACCCTGAGGAAAAATGACCCCGAATCCCGGATTACCATCATTTCCGATGAATCGGTTGGATTTTACTCCAAACCCAGGCTCTGCAGTTATATCTCCGGCAGGATTGAGGAGGACGAACTATTTATTCATGAAGATCTCTCCTTTGACAACACGCGTCTCAGGCTCGGACAGCACATTCAGTCCATTGACCCGGATCAAAAAATTATTTTCCTGTCTCATATGGAAAAAATCAACTATACCAAACTGATTATTGCCAGCGGCTCTAAACCTTCTCCCAGCCCTTATATGACTCAGTTTATGCCCTACCTGAAATCGATCACCGATTTTCACGAAGCCAAAACCCATAAACAGTGTATTCATGACGCACAGCAGTTTCTGGTTCTCGGCGGAGACCTGGTGGGCTTCAAGTTCATAGACATGCTGATCAGTATGGGAAAAGCCGCAACCCTGATCCTGTATCCCCAGGCATTCTGGCCCTTTGTTCTGGACAGTGACATGGTTGATCGAATTACAGCCTCACTTGAACCTAAAGGTATCCGCATCATGGTTAACGACCGGATTCAATCCATACAAGATGCGGATGGCGGGTACCAGGTGGCTACGCTGAACCATGCCCGCAATGAGATTGAGGAACACTATTGTGATCAGGTGTTTGCATTTTCCGGGATGACCCCCAATATCGATTTTGCCTGCAAAAAAGGCTTTGACATTGATCATGGGATACTGGTCAACGAATACCTCAGGACCAGATTTCAGGATGTATACGCCTGCGGCAGCTGTGCCCAGATTTTTAATCCCATACTTAAAGTTTATCAGACCACTATCGGCTGGACCAATGCCGAAACCCAAGGAGAAATCGCGGCTTTGAACCTTCTAGGTGCAAACCAGGTGACGCGGCTGGCACCTCAGAAGTACTTTGACCTTGAAGGGGTGAAAATCAAAACATCCTGGTGGGATGATACTGATGAAAACCCGAATCCTGATGGAGATTTCTAAACCATGAACACTTTTGATATTGTGATCGAAATTTGCGGCAGTGCAGGAGAGGGAACCATCTCAGCCGGTGAGATCCTGGCACGATTCATGAGTTCCCAGGGGTATGAAATCATGTCATTTGACTCCTATCCCGCAGAAATCAGGGGGTTTGGCAAGTGTGTCGCGCATACCCGGGTCAATTTAAACCCCATCTATTCACCCGGTAAATATGCGGACGTTCTGATCGCCCTGAACGATAAACACGCCATCTCCCAACTCGGATTCCTGAAACCCGACGGCATTTTAATATATGACAACCAGCCGGCCAGTTTTCACGAAGAGGACCAGAGCGTCGCCGGCATGGCTGAACCCGGTGTTACCCTTTACGGGATTCCCCTGACCCAGCTTGCCCATGAGGCCGCGGGTAACAGCCGTGGGCGGAACATGGTCTCGCTTGGTGCCATGGCATGTTTAATGGAAATCCCCAAGGATGATTTTGTTACCGCGATCCAGAACCGGTATGCCTCAAAAAAGCAGATCATCATTGATAATAACATTGACTCGTTTGTACTGGGCTACAACTGGACCGGTGAAAACATTAAAAAGATTGATGAATACTCATTCAAAGGCACTGAACCGGCCCCACCTGAAGACAAGCTCATTATCAACGGCAACCAGTCTGTTGCCCGGGCTGCAATTGACAGCAATATCTCATTTTATGCGGGTTACCCCATCACACCGGCCACTAAAATCATGGAAATCATGGGAAAGGAGCTGCCCAAAACCGGCGGGATCATGCTTCAGACCGAAGATGAAATTTCAGCCATCGGTGCGGTCATCGGTGCCGGATTTGGTGGAAAACGGGCCATGACGGCCACCTCTGGCCCAGGATTCAGCCTGATGACGGAATTCACGGGCCTGGCGGTCATGTCTGAAATCCCTGCGGTTATTGTGAATTCCATGAGAGGGGGGCCGTGCACCGGACTGCCGACCAAAACCGAACAGAGTGATTTCAACATTGCAGTGGCCGGCGGTCATGGGGATGCGCCGCGCATTGTCCTTGCTCCTGTGGATACCACAGACTGCTACGAGGCAACAGCGCTCGCTTTTTATCTGGCTGAAAAATACCAGACCCTGGTTGTTCTTCTGCTGGATTTCTTTTTGTCCAACAGCATTAGGAATATTGATGTGCCCAAACCCATCAATCCGTCGTTTTTATCTGCAAATATCGCCCCGGAACCTGATCAGCTCAATGGATACCAGCGATATAGGATCACTGGGTCAGGGATCTCCCCAAGAACCATACCAGGCACACCTGATGGTATGTATTTTTCCACTGGCCTGGAGCATGATGAAAACGGCAGGCCTGCCTATGACAGTGACACCCATGAAAAAATGACCCGCAAACGGTTTGTCAAACACGGGAACGCACTGGATGAAGCACCTGATGTGGTCATCAGCGGGGATGACGGTGATCTGGATATCGGGGTCATCTCTTGGGGATCATCTGCAGGAGCGGCCAGGGAAGCGGTTGACGCAGCAAGGGCAGAGGGCATCAAGGCGGCTTCCTTCTCGAGCATCATGATTTCGCCATTTCCTGAAGAAAAACTCAAGGTGTTTGCCGACCGGTGCAACACCCTGCTGGTCCCTGAGCTAAATTTCACCGGCCAGTTTGCAGATTTTATCATCAATTTCCTGCAGCGCCCGGTGGTCAAACTCAACTTTGTTACTGGTCTGCCCATGGCTTCTGAAGATATTCTTGAAAAAATGAGGGAATTAAGATGAACCAACCTACCTATCTAGATGAAAAATTCGATCGTGTTAAGAAAGCAGACTTTCTGAAATACCGTTCGGGTGATCTACCGACCTGGTGTCCCGGCTGTGGGTATTTTGGTATTATGGATGCCTTTTACAAAGCCTGCCGTCAGATGGAACTTCCCTTTGAAAACATCTGTACTGTCAGTGGGATCGGGTGTTCCGGAAGAACCCCCATATTTGTCAATTCATACGGCCTGCACACCCTGCATGGCCGTTCCATACCTGTGGCATGCGGCCTTAAACTGGCACGCAATGATCTGAACGTGTTTGCGGTTGCCGGAGACGGTGATGCACTGGGTATCGGCGGCGGGCATCTTCCCCACGTGGCTAGAAAAAACATCGACATCACCTTTCTCCTTTTTGACAATTCCATCTATGGGCTGACCAAAGGACAATCTTCCTCAACCACCCCCTTAATTCAGAAAACCAATTCACACCCGGCCGGGAACCCGGACAGCCCCCTGAACGCCATGAAACTGGCCCTGGCATATGGTGCATCTTTTGCAGCCAGGGGATTTGCAGGCGATCCAGAAGGTCTTGAGGATATTATTATTCAGGCGACCAAACATAAAGGATTCAGCTTTATTCATATCCTGACACCTTGCGTCACGTTTGACAAAGTCAACCTGACCTGGAACCGGCTCAAAGAGAATGTTTCCTACCTGGATAGCGTGCATGATCATACCAGCTTTGAATCTGCCATGCGCATAGCCAATCAGGAGCCTTTTAAACTCGGTCTTTTTTTTCAGGACACGTCTGTGCCAAGCTATGATGAGAATCTTGATCGTTTGAACGGTTAAGGATCTTTCTTCATGAAGCACCTGAAGCTCAAAAATCCGTTCAACATACCTCTGCCGGTTGATACCCATCGTGCACCCGAGGTGCGGCATGCCACGGCACCACCGACCATTGCCGTGTCACCCAGTCATTTCAGATATGTAAAACCCAGACTGCTTGTTAAGATGTTAGACCGGATCAAGGCCGGTACACCATTGTTTTATGACAAACGTGATCCAAGTGTCCGGTTGTTGTCTCCTGTGAGTGGAATTGTTCAAAATATCACATTCGGTCACCGGCGCTGTATCGATGAGATTGTTATAGAACCGTCACCCAATGGCAGCGGGCCTTATTATGAACCTTTGTCCATGGATCAGATTACCCGCCTTTCCCGTGAAGACACGATTGAACTGCTCAAGACGCGGGGGATCTGGCCGTTCATTCATCAGTTTCCTTACAAGGATATCCCAAAGACCGAGCTGAATGCAAAGCTGGCTATTATCTGTCTTCAGTCCACAGATCCCTTTGCACCGCTTCCCCGGGTTATGATCAGGCAAACCGGCACCCGCGACTATCTGACTGCCGCACTGGCCATCATGTCCATACTTGCCAATGAGGTCATTGTTGCAGCACCCGTGTCAGAAATGCCTTATGTCAATCATATCAGGGAACTGATTACCCATTCTATCCACGACCGGTATCCTGCCAGCGACCCCAAGGTGATCCTTTATCAGGTCCGAAAGCACCCAGGTCAAAACACCGCTTTATCCATGGATATTCAGGATTTTTTAGACATGGGGGCCTGCCTGCTGACCGGAAGCATGCCGACAACGCGTTTGTACAGGATATGCAGCGATGTCACCGCACCCGGCATTCATGTGCTTGCTCAGAAAGGATCACCTGCGTCGTTTCTTTTATCCTCGGTCTGCTCTGACGTTTCAAAACTGGAACAGAAAAATATTGTGGCGAGCGGACTGTTCTCGGGACGCCTGGCCCAAATTCATTCCCATATGCGGCACTTTGAGTCATCATTGGTATGCATTGACAGGGAATACCCGGAAGAGCCGTTTGGATTTGTTGCCCCTGGATTTGAAAAGGCATCTGAATCCAATACCTTTCTTAGCCGGGTTACCTCCAGGATCTACAACCTGGACAGCACGGTTCACGGAGAGCACAGACCCTGTATCAATTGCGGATATTGTCAGAAAAAATGCCCGGTGGAACTGTTTCCCCAGTTTATCATGAAAGCCTGCCTTGCCGGAGAGGAGGAGGAAGCCATTGAGCTTGGCATGCTGGACTGTACCCTTTGCGGACTATGCAGTTTTGTATGTCCTTCAAAGATCGAACTGTCCGACATCATTGAACAGGCCATGAACCAGTATTACAAGGAACGGGTCACCATATGAAGTTCATCAAGGATATGCTTGATAAAGCTGCTCCCGAATTTGCTCCGGAAGGCCGTTTCTCAAGATTCAATGCCTTGTACACGGCCACCCGGACCTTTTTTCTCCTGCCTTCTGAATCCCTGACCCGTGCGCCTTTTTTCCGCGATCACCTGGAATTAAAACGGTTCATGAGCTTTGTCATCCTGGCCCTGATCCCGGTGACGCTATTCGGCATATACAATACGGGCCTGCAGGCCGGGCTTGCACAGGATACCGGACAGGGATTCATTTCCAACTGGGTGACCGGTGCACGGATTGTCCTGCCGATTATTCTTGTTTCCTATGCGGTTGGTTTCTTTTGGGAGATCCTCTTTGCTACCATAAGAAGACATGAAATCACGGAAGGGTTTCTGGTCACAGGACTGCTGTTTCCCCTGACCCTGCCTGCCACGATTCCATTGTGGCAGGTTGCTTTGGGGATCTCATTCGGAATTGTCATCGGCAAAGAGGTGTTCGGCGGTACCGGCAGGAACCTGTTGAACCCGGCTTTGACTGCACGTGCCTTTGTTTTCTTTTCCTATCCCGGTTCCATGTCCGGCAACCTTGTGTGGATACCTTCCATTAAAGGCTTGGACACCGCTGTCGACGCTATCACTTCCGCTACCCCGCTGGCGGTATCTTCAGACCAGGGTCACATTACCCAACTCCTGGCAGATGCCGGTTTTACCCTGAGCAATCTGTTTATAGGAACCTATCCGGGAAGTATCGGTGGAACCACTGCATTGCTATGTTATGCCGGCGGTCTGTTTTTAATCATCACCCGCATCGCGAATTACAGGATTATCCTTGGTGGGATCCTTGGCCTGTCACTCACTGCCATCCTGTTTCAATTTTGGTCTGATGCCCCATCCACATGGATGTCTGCCGGTCCCATACTGCACCTGATTTCCGGCGGTTTTGCATTAGGGATCTGCTTTATGGCGACCGAGCCTGTTTCTGCGCCCGGTACGGATATGGGACGTTGGATTTACGGGTTATCCATCGGAAGCCTGACCGTTGTTCTCAGGGTAGTGAACCCGGCATATGTCGAAGGTGTCATGCTGGCGATCCTGTTCATGAATATTTTTGCACCGCTGATCGACCATTTGACACTCAAGTACAGTATTTCCAAAAGGGTTCCCAATGCTTGAATTATCATTTCTGCATAAGGATCAACTGCGCGCCGTTCGATTTGCCGCCATTGTCTCTTTTATCTCATGCATGATGATTACCGCAGCCTCTTCAGGACTCAAGCATCGCCAACTTGAGAATATTGAGCTGGATAAACAGAAAAACATTCTTAAAGCCGCCGGCCTGATTGATGATTCCAAACCGGTGGATAAATCCGTCATCAAATCATTGTTTGATACCCAGATCACTCATCTTGCCCTGGACGGGGAAGGGCAGGCCATTGCGGCACCAACCCCTGACAGCCTCAATCTGTATCTTCACCGGTTGGACAGCCGGATCATCTCATTTATCATTCCCATCGACTCCAGGGGGTTGTGGGGCAAGATCAACGGCTATATTGCTCTTGCCGCAGATGGTGAGACCGTTGTCGGGTTCAGCATTTATAGTCATTCCGAGACACCCGGCCTTGGTGGTGAAATTGAAAAACAATGGTTTTCAAAAAATTTTGTCGGGAAAAAAATTGTCAATGCCACGGGTCAGTTTGTCTCGGTTGCGATAGCCAAAGGTAAAGTCACACCTGCATCGGGTGAGGTTGAACTGAATACCGTGGATGGCATCAGCGGGGCAACTTTGACCGGGAAATATCTCAGTGAGGGGATCAAAATCATCCTTGAACAATACGAACCGGTGTCTGTCCGGTTCCGGCAGGGAGATTACACCGGATTTAAATAGGTAACGGTATGATGCAAAAGCTTGGCTATTTATGGGACACATTTTCTAAGGGGATTTTCAAGGAAAATCCAGTGGCATACCAGGTGCTGGGTATCTGTTCCGCCCTTGCCGTGACGGTCCAGATGAAAACCGCGTTTGTTATGGGCGTTGCCTTGACCAGTGTCACGGCATTGTCCAACCTGATCATTTCACTGCTGCGTAAACAGATTCCATCCAATATCCGGATCATTGTCGAGCTGGTGGTCATTGCATCTTTGGTGATCGTAACGGATCAGATTCTCAAGGCCTTTTACTATGATATTTCCAAACAACTCTCCGTATTTGTCGGCCTGATTATCACCAATTGTATCGTGCTGGGACGGGCTGAAGCATTTGCACTTGCCAATCCACCATTGCCTTCTTTGCTGGATGGTATTGGAAATGGTCTCGGCTACTCGCTGATCCTGATTCTTGTTGCGTTTTTCAGAGAGTTTCTGGGGTCGGGAAAAATCTTCGGTCTGGCAGTGATTCCCCAATCACTCTATGATGCGGGATATTCCAACATGGGATTGATGGTCCTTGCGCCGGGTGCTTTTTTTGTGATCGGTTTTCTTGTCTGGCTCAAGAACTGTATTCCGGGTATATCCAGTGAACAAGAGGGGCCGAATCAATGATTGAACTGATCAGCCTGTTTATAGATTCTGTATTTATCGGGAATATTCTTCTATCCTATTTCCTTGGAATGTGCTCTTTTCTTGCGGTGTCAAACAATATCGAGACCTCGACAGGATTAGGATTTGCCGTCATCTTTGTTCTGACTATTACCGCACCTGCCAACTGGTTCATCTACCACTACCTTCTGGCTCCCGGTGCCTTGTCCTGGGCAGGTCTCGGCCATATTGATCTGAGCTTTTTAAAATATATTACCTTCATTGCCGTCATTGCGGCCATGGTCCAGGCTGTTGAAATGGTGATCGATAAATTCTCGCCGGTCCTGTACACGGCACTGGGTGTGTTTCTTCCTTTGATCGCGGTTAACTGCGCCATTCTGGGTACGGCACTGTTCATGGTCGAGCGCAATTACACCCTTATGGAATCCATTGTTTTCGGTGCCGGATCCGGTACCGGGTGGATGGTGGCTATTGTGGCCATGGCCACCATTAAAAAGAAAATGAGATACAGTGATGTGCCTGATGGATTGAGAAACTTTGGTATCACCATGATTGTGAGCGGACTCATGGCCATGACATTTATGATGTTCTCAGGAATTACACTATAGGAGGATTGTGATGATATATCTCATCAGCCTTCTGGTTTTTTCTTCGGTGATTTTCACCCTTGTTGCCTTGTTGCTCTTTGTTGAATCAAAGGTGACCGGTGATGGAGAGAGCACCATCACCATCAACGACAGCACAAAAAATCAGATCAAGATCCAAGGATCTCCCTCCTTGCTTTCCGCCTTGAGCACAAACAGTATTTTTCTGCCTTCAGCCTGCGGCGGCAGCGGTTCATGCGGCATGTGCAAATGTATTATCGACTCAGGTGGCGGAGCGGTCCTGCCTACTGAACTGGCCCATCTTAATGCCCGGGACAAACAGACCGGAAAACGGCTGGCATGTCAGCTCAAGGTCAAGGAAGATATGAAAATTCGAATCCCGGAATCGATTTTCGGGATTAAAAAGTTTGCAGCTGAAGTGATCTCAAATGACAACATTGCCACTTACATTAAAGAACTGATTATCAAACCTGAAGCGCCGCTTTCTTTCAAGGCAGGCGCCTACATCCAGATTGACGTGCCCGAGTATGAGGTGTGCTTTAAGGATTTTAATATTAATTCCAAATTTGTCAGTGAATGGAAAAAATACAACCTACTCGAACTCACCTCAACCGGGGTCAGCCCAGGATTCAGAGCGTACTCCCTGGCCAACCCGCCGCATGAAAAAGAGATTCTGAAAATGACAGTTAAGATCGCCACCCCGCCTCCTGGAGCCATGGGTATTCCGCCCGGTTTCGGGTCATCCTACGTGTTCGGTCTTAAACCGGGCGACCGTGTCATGGTCAGCGGACCTTACGGTGATTTTTTTGTTAAGGATTCTGACCGGGAAAAGCTGTTTATTGGCGGCGGGGCAGGGATTGCACCCTTAAGATCCCATGTGCTGGATCAGCTCGAAGGGGCCAAAACCTCACGAAAGGTCAGCCTGTGGTATGGGGCTAGATCACCCAAGGAGATGTGTTACCACAAAACCTTTACCAGTCTTGAATCCGTATATCCTCAATTCTCATACCATGTGTCTTTGTCCCGACCGACAGCCGAGGACAATTGGACCGGTATGACCGGTTATATCCACACCAATCTCGCCCAAAACTATTTAGAGCACCATGAAGATCCGGCTGAAATCGAGTACTATCTTTGCGGCCCTCCGGCCATGGTTGATTCCATAGTGGAAACACTGGACAGTTTCGGTGTGGATTCCGACATGATTTTCTATGATAAATTCTAATCCTTCCCGCATGGTCAGGTGAGATGGGAAAACAGGTTTTCCGCCCGGTATGAACTTCTGACAAACGGACCAGACGCAATCTTTGGAAAACCGATTTCTTTGGCAATTGCCTCCAGATCCTTGAACTCTTCAGGAGAGTAAAACCGTTTTACTTCAAGATGGGAACGGGTTGGCTGGAGGTATTGTCCGATGGTCAGTATCCGACATCCGTGGTCATACAGATCGGCCATGGTTTGCGACAATTCATCCACGGTTTCTCCGAGTCCAACCATAATGCCTGATTTCAAAGGCATATTGGGAGCGATGGACCTGACCGTGTCAAAAAGGGACAAAGACTGCTGGTAATCTGCCTGGGGGCGGGCCAGATCATACAGTGAGCTAACGGTTTCAATATTGTGATTCAATACATCCGGTCCGGCTTCAACTACGGACCGGATGGCATCATAATTACCCTGAAAATCCGGGATCAACACCTCAATGCGTATCTGTTGCCCCAAGGTTTTTTTCACTGCATGGATCGTGGCCACAAAGTGGGATGAACCGCCGTCTTCAAGATCATCCCGGGTGACCGAGGTGATCACCACGTATTTGAGACCGAGGTCACCCGCTGTTTTTGCTACGCGAATTGGCTCCTCAGGATCTGGAAGGGCTGGGCTTCCGGGAGTGACATTACAGAACATGCAGTTTCGGGTGCATTCTGATCCCAGAATCATGAAGGTGGAAGTGTTCTTTGAAAAACACTCGAACATGTTGGGGCAATTGGCTTCCTGGCAGACGGTTTTGATTCTGGCATTTTTTAAAAGATGGGTTACGTGCTGGTAGTTGCCGCCAACGGGCAGGCTCTTTTTGAGCCAGGCCGGTTTAGGTGTTCTATTGGATTGGGTTGTTTTCATTTTTTTGGGAGATGCTGTAGTTGAAAAATAGTTCAAAATGCTCCAGAAGCCGGTCCTGAATATCACCCAAAGAGAACCCGGGATCATCCGGCGAATCGATTTGCTGGATAACTCTTTCCTTGAGAATAGAGGTCATTTTCACGTTGGCCATGCCGCAGGGATTAATCCATGAAAAGGGGGTTAAATCCATGGTGGCGTTCAGGGCAATTCCGTGGAAAGTGATGCCATGACGGATCGATATTCCCACACTGGCAATTTTCTTATCGTTGACCCAGACGCCGTGGTTTTTCGGACTGCGTTCAGATATAATGCCAAAATCGTCCAGGGAATTGATAATCATCTGTTCAAGACCATGAACAAAATCTTGAACCCCGATCCGCTCCTGCTCAATGTTGATAATCGGATAAAATACTACCTGCCCGGGCCCATGAAAGGTGATGTTGCCGCCGCGTTCCGTTTGAAAGATACTGATCTGCTTTTCTTGAAGGAACTCTGCGGTGACCACAAGGTTCTCTCTGCCGCCGCGTTTCCCAAGAGTAAACACGGGCGGATGCTCGAGCATGATCAAGTGGTCTGGTGTTGACGGACTCTGGATTTTATTTTCTACGATACGATGCTGCAGGTCCAGCGCTCTGCCGTACTCGAGTTGACCCATATGGTGTAATACAGCAGAGCGCATGGACATATTATCCGCAAAGACAGGGTTTTCTGGCAGCAGTGACCTCGTCGAGCCGGGCAACCTTTGTCAGGTACGGGGCCTTTTTCAATTTTTCAGGTGTTTCTTTGGCCTCTTTGACAATCTCCTTGACCGCGTGAATGAACTGATCAATATCTTCCTTGGATTCCGTTTCAGTGGGTTCAACCATAAACGCGCCATCAACCACCAGCGGGAAATACACCGTAGGCGGATGAAAACCGTAATCCAAAAGCCGTTTGGCCACATCCATGGTGGTGATATGGTGCTCATGCAGGTGTGCATCATTGAACACGCACTCGTGCATGCACGGCTGGTCATAGGGCAGATTCATGGTGTCCTTAAGGCTTTCCTTGATATAATTGGCGTTGAGTACCGCATATTTACTCACGTCAATCAGGCCTTGGGCACCCATGGAAAGGATATAGGAATACGCCTTTACCATGACCCCAAAATGGCCGTAAAAGGTGTGAATTTTACCAATTGTATCCGGTGTGTCTGTGACCAGTTTGTAAGTCCCAAGATCATTTACAATTCTTGGAACCGGGAGAAACGGTTCAAGTTTATCTACGACGGCAATGGGACCTGATCCGGGACCACCGCCGCCATGGGGGGTGGAAAAGGTTTTGTGCAGGTTGAGATGGATGACATCTGTGCCGATATCACCGGGTTTGACAACCCCCATGATTGCATTCATGTTGGCACCATCTCCATACACCAGGCCGCCTTTTGCATGTACAATATCGGCTATTTCCTTGATATGGGTTTCAAAAAGCCCCAGCGTATTCGGATTGGTGATCATAATACCGGCTGTATCTTCATCCATAACTGCAGCAACGGTCTCGGGTTCGAGAACGCCGTTCTCACCTGATTTGATATTGATTGATTCATATCCGCACAGGGTGGCACTGGCC
>QZLA01000332.1 GCA_004796375.1 Desulfobacteraceae bacterium | reverse complement strand
GATCAAATACCGTGTCATCTATTAAACGAGGAGGCGTCCATGAACATTCTCGGTCTCCAGGGCAGTCCAAGAAAAAAAGGGAACACCCATGAACTGATGTCCCTGTTCATGGAGAAGGCCGCATCCCATGGCGCTGATACCCGGGTGATCACCCCGCACAGCATGAATATTCAACCTTGTAAAGAGCTGATTCTATGTGAAAAAAAGGGGATCTGCCCGATTAAGGACGATATGGATACACAGGTCTATTCACTGCTGAAAAATGCCGACCTCATTGTCCTGGCATCACCGGTGTTTTTTTACAATGTCCCGGCACAGCTCAAGGCGCTGATTGACCGTTGCCAGATGTTCTGGGGGCGAAAATATAAACTGAACCTCATGGACCCCAACCGCCATGTCCGCCAAGGATTTATGCTGGCGTGCGGCGCCTCAGGCGGAAAAAAACTGTTTGAGGGACTTGAGCTGACTGCCAAGATCTTCTTTGATGCGCTTTCCATACCCTACAAGGGCTCACTGACCTACCGTTACGTGGAGAACCCCGGAGACATCAAGGCCCACCCCACGGCCAGGCAAGATATCACACAGGCTGTGGATACCCTGTGCAGTGAATACTTTTTAAAACCAGGGATACTGTTTATATCTGCCAAAGATGCCTGCCGGAGCCAGATGGCCAAGGCATTTCTAAATACCCATGCCGAAGGCCGGTTTCGAGCACTCAGTGCCGGCATACATCCGGCCGCCACAATCTGCGAGGACACATCCGCCATCATGGCTGAAAAAGATCTGGACCTGAAATACACACACCCGGAACCTCTGGACCGGATCGACATGGAACGGTTTGAGCGAGTCATACTCGTAGGAGATGACGTGAATATCGGCGGGGATGTACTCTCCGGACGGACAGAAATCTGGAAAATACCGGAGCCAAAAGACCGGTCACCGGCGACCCTGGCCAAACTCAGGCATGAGATCGAAGGACGTGTCCTGCAGCTTATAGACATTATTTGATGATTCGCATGCTCCGCTTGGCCATCCGCCATTGATCAAGTACCTTAAGATGAGCCAGAAGGTCCGTACACTCCACCCGGAGCATCCGGGTCAGCCATATATCACCTGGTGATAAGCGGTTCCTGAAGTGTAAAAATATGGTCCCCTTTTCAAAGGGATCCAAGGCAGTCAAAAGTTCCACCAGGCGGTCGCGGGTTGAAATATAATCAGCGATGTCCACGGGTTGGGTTATGATTTTACGAGACAGTTTCTTGAGCCGGCGATACTCTGAATAGTGATCTGTCACAGCCCGATCAGAATCTTCAAGCATATTTTCCCACTGCCGGTTCAATTGGGCGATACTGTTTCTGGTAACCTGTTCATCCATGATCGCTCTTCTGGTTTGAGGTATCTCCCGTTTTCCAATGGGTTGAATCCGGGAAGCAGGCGGATAACTGCTTCCCGGTTTGGCTGCAAACGCTACATGGCTGTTTCAGGGTGAAAAACGTTTACATCCTTTAAATCATCCCCGAGATACTCCCGTTCGTTGGGACCCAGGATACCCAAAGAAAGGCAGATCAGGGTCCACAGGTGAACCACGGGATATTCTCCCCCGTAGTGCTCGCTCAATTCATGGATCTGTGCGTGACAGTTGTGGCAGCCGGCAATGCAGTAGTCTGCCCCGGTTGCCATGATCTGCTCATTCTTCAGCCGACCGTAAGCCAGGCGCTGCTCTTTGAACCCGGACTGGAGAAACCCTCCGCCCCCGCCACAGCAGTAGTTGTTGGACCGGTTGGGCTGCATATCGATAAAATTCTCTTCACCCACCACAGACTTGACCACAAACCGCAGATCGTCTGCAATGGGATCGCCATAGCTTTTCCGGACAATCTGGCAGGGGTCCTGTACCGTGAATTTTATGCCCAGATCCTTGTTCCAGTCGGAATTGACCCTGAGCTTACCCTCCCGGATCCATTTGGCGTAATATTCATAAATATTTTTTACTTCAAAGTTATGTTCCAGGTTGAATTTTTTCAGTCCAGACCGGACTGAGAAGGTGACATGCCCTCACTCGGTGTTGAGAAAGGTCTTGCACCCCAGTTTGTTGGCCTGGTTCACTGTTGTCCGGGTGACATGCTCCCACGAGTCGTTGTCCGCCAGGAACATGCAGTAGTTCTCACCGGCCCATCCGTGGCTGCCGTATGTCCAGTCTGCACCGGCCAGGTGAAGTATTTTCCACAGGGGCACCAGTTCATCGGGTTCGGTGACCGGTTCCCTTGAGTTCTGATTCAGGAAGAACTCTGCACCCTCCTTGTCAATGGGAACCTGCATATCGGCAAATTCCGGCTGGGCTTCCCTGTACTCGTCAGCGACGTCTTCCACCACGAACACAAAATCATCCGGCGCCGTTCCCATGGCACTGGTGCTTTCATTTCTCAATGCCATCTCACAGGATGACAGGATCCCTTTGGGTCGTTCCTCCCTGGGCCTCAATGCCCGGGCATTGTAAACCAGCTGGGGAATATCGATCTGCATGGGGCAGACATATATGCAGCGCTGACACATGGTACACATCCATGGCCAGTCTGATTTGGCAATTTCCTCATCCATGCCCAGGCAAGCCATCCTCAGAAACTTTCTGGGGTCCATACCGTCGAGTCCTGTCGCCGGGCAGCCGGATGCGCATGCACCGCATGTCAGGCAAAGATTCAGGTTTCCACCCTCGGGCAGGATCTCCTTGACTTTGTCCAGAAATATCGATTTTCGTTTATTACCCAGTTTATACACCTGGTCGGTCATCTATATTATCCTCCTGTTTCAGAATATGCGCCCTTTTTTTCGGGCAGAACGCGGTTCAACTTTATCCCCGGGTCAGAGCATAATGTGTGCCAGGCGCACAAAACAAGGAGAATCAAAAATTTTTAATTAAAATCAATAAGTTATTAGTATAACCAAAAGAAAGGAATAATTCATGGGGTCGCATCCGTGCGACCCCATGGCACAAGTGGTCGGATAATCGCGACTTGTGAATCAGAAAGCCGGCTCAACCCCGACCAGGAGTTCCATCCGGTCGAAATTGTGCCTCAGGGTGCGGGGTGAGTGTGAGTCCGAGCTGAGCACCAGAGGGATCCCCATTTGTGACGCTTCCCGGATAATCCACCGGCTCGGATACTGTTCGCCAACGGGATGGTTGAATCCGCCCGTATTGATCTCCATGCTCATTTCCTGCTTTTTGATCACCTCAAGGGTTTCTTGAACAGCGGCAATGTAGTCCGGATCATTTTCATCGAAAAACGGCTGGCCGACATTGTGTTTTTTAAGCACGTCCAGATGACCGGCAATGTCAAAGCATCCGGTCCGGTATGCCGTCTGAAGCGTCTGATAGTAATTCCGGTACAGTGATTTGATGTCGTAATCGAACATCCGGTAGAGGCGCTCGAACTCTTCATAGGTACCGTTCACCATCCCGGATTCATCGCCGACCTGCAGACTGTGCACCGAAGCGATCAGAACATCCCACCCCATTTGTGCAATGGATTTGATCCAGAACCTGAGGCTGGGGATATATTCAATCTCTATACCCATATTGATCACAAGCCGCCCGTCATATTTTGCACGGGCCTCCCTGACAGCCAGCCGGTATTGATCCACCTCTTCCTTTTTCATGGCATACCGTGTGTCAAACGGCAGAGGCATGTGATCCGTGAATGTGATCTGGGTTAATCCAGAGCTGATGGCTGCCCGGGCCATTTCATCAATCGTCGCACTCCCATCCGAGAACAATGTGTGCATATGATAGTCGCTTCGCGTGTCAATATTCAAATTCACTACCCTTTTTCTCAACAGGTTTTTTCGAAATCATGTTACCCTGTTATTAATAGCACAGGGTTAGGATCGGATTGAACTTTTATTTTCAGCCCCGGGGTGGGTTCGCTCAACCAAAAACACACACTTTCAGTAGGGCACTTGAAAATATTCTTTTAGGACAGATATTTAAATAAGTAATACCAGCCCGATGCCATAATAGTGATCTTTAATTCAAAAAGGAGGAGATTATGGTACCCAGGATCAATCGAATTCTTTACGCAACAGATCTTTCTGAGAATGCCAAACATGCGTTTGGCTATGCTGCAGATCTTGCCCAAAAGTATGACGCCAAAATGACCATCCTCTATGTCATGGAACAGATGAATCACCTTTCTGAAATCCAGGTCAGGGATATGATGGGAGAGGAGCAGTGGAAACGGATTCAAGACGAAAAGCTTGACTACCTGACCGATAAGATCCAGACACGCCTGAACGATTTCTGTACAGAAATGGACAACCACATTGATGCCTGCAGCGTTCTTGTCGATGATATCCAGATCCTGAAGGGAAACCCCACTGAACAGATCCTGAATCAATCCCGGGAAGTTGATGCCGATCTCATCGTCATGGGAAGTTACGGCCACAACATTATCCAGGGTGCGCTCATCGGCGGGACAGCCAGGAAGGTGGTGCAAAGCAGTGAAATTCCGGTACTGGTCGTCCGGCTTCCTAAATCGGGATAATGAATATCTTTTTATCATAATACTAACCTCGTAAAAACAAGGCCGTACTAAGTGTTGATTTTCTATTAATCCAAAAGAATTGGAGAACATCATGAAAATCCTTGTACGGCCCTTTATTGTATTTTCAGTCCTTATGCTGTTTGTTGTGCCGGCAGCATCAGCCGGAACACCTAAAGACGGTATTGTCTTTTCAGATCCCCTGGATCGGAATACCATGCTTAACGGGAAGGAGATGCGGTTTGATGTGGGTATTGGTTCCGGGGCCTGCCGTCTGGCGTCTGATCCGGATGGCATCATCTATACCATCACGGACCGGGGTCCCAATATCAAAACCCAAGATGCTTTAAAGCTCATGGGTGTAGATTTCGGAAAAAAGAAGGGAAAGATATTCCCCACGGTTAACTTTGCGCCCACCATTTACAAACTCCGGGTTGCTGACGGGCACGCCACGGTTCTGGATAAAATTCAGATCAAAACCAGTGATGGCCAGCAAATCTCAGGGATTTCCAATCCCCAGACCGAGGCGGCGTGGGATATCAACGGCAAGGAACTGCCATATGACCCTTCAGGAATTGATGCCGAGGGTATCGTCAAACTGTCTGACGGCAGTTTCTGGATCGGCGAGGAGTATGGTCCCTCTATTCTCCATATTTCCGCGGACGGCCGGGTGCTTGAAAGATGGGTCCCCCAAGGGGTCAAATCAACCCTTGATGGTGCGGGATACAAGGTTGAGGAAAAGCTCCCTGCCATCCTGCGCATGCGTCCCCTGAACCGCGGTATTGAGTCCATGGCGGCTTCTCCGGATGAAAAATTCCTGTATTTTGCCATGCAAAGTCCCCTCTCAAACCCGGATAAAGCCGCTTATAAAAAGGGCAGGCACCTGAGAATATTCAAGATAGACCGGCAGGCGGGCCAGGTGATTGGTGAATATGTCTATGTCATTGATACAGCAGACACCTTTGTTATGGATAACAAGAAGAAAAAAAGAAAGCAGAATGATGTAAAAATATCTGAATTGACTGCCGTGGGCACGGATGAGCTGGTCGTATTGGAACGGATTTCCAGCACCACCAAGTTTTACCGGGTTGACCTGGCTTCCGGAGCCAACATCCTGGGCACCCAATGGGACGATCCCTCCACCACCCCCACCCTGGAGCAGAGCGATATTGCCACCGTGGATACGCTGGATAAGAAACTGCTGATGAACACCGATGATCGCGGAGGAATGATGAAAAAAATTGAGGGACTTGCCTGGTTTGGCCAGGATCAATGGATCATGGTCAATGATAATGATTTCGGTATCGCATCAGATCCTACCTATATCGTTCCGGTGTCCATGCCCGTTAATTAGGCTTCTTTACTGTTGATCTCTTGGGTTTGAATCCCGGGATCTTTTCCGGGATTCAAACCTGACTTGTTATTCGCCATTTGACAAAAGAATCTCAAGGACCGGTGAGATGGGCTGAAACGGGCCAACCTCCATGACCGGTCCTTCCTGGTATGAACTGTTGCCGCAGTCATTTTGGGCCCTGACACGGTACATGTAGCTGCCGTCTGCCAGCCCTGACTGATTGTAATAGCTGTTGGCGCCGGAATACAGGGTGACGGCATTATTGAAAGAAGCGTTATTCGCCCGCTGCAGCCGGTATATACTCGCCCCGACCACCGTTGGCCACTTGACCATAAACTCCCCTTTGGCGTTTCTCACCGGATATGATATGGCCATGGGTCTTGCCGGGCTTGAAATCACCTCTACCGCCCCGCCGGATCGATAGGAACTTGAATAGCATGTGTTATTTGCTCTTACCCGATAGTAATAGGAGCCGGCAGCCAGGGCGGGCTGATGAAACGTGCTGGCCGAATCAGTATATACCGCAACCGGATTGGAAAAGGAGGACGAGGTATCCCGCTGAAGTGTATAGGTGGCTGCACCGTTAACTGACGGCCATTGGACTGAAAATCCCGAATTATCGCACGCGGTCTGAGGATAGTCGATCTCTGACGGCCTTCCGGGAACACCAATCACCTTCATGGATGTACCGGTTCTAAATGCACTGGTTGCACAGCTGTTTTCCGACCGGACACGGTAATAATAGTTACCGCTGCCCAAGCCCGACTGGTTGTACTGGAGACTGGAACCGGTATATACCGTATGGGGACTTGAGAATGACGTATTATTATCCCGCTGCAAGACATAACTGTCTGCCCCGTCAGCCTCTGCCCAGGAAATGGTAAATGTTCCGTCACAGTCTGTTGACGGATACCCGAGGGAATCCGGCACAGACGGATTGGACCGTACCTGGATCCGGGAGGCTGATCTATAGGCACTTTCAAAGCAGGCGTTCTCAGCACGCACCCGGTAATAATAGCTGCCGTTGGAAAGGCCGGATTCGTCATAGTGACTGGTACCGCCTGTGTAAACCGTGGTGGGGCTCGAAAATGAGCTGTCGGTATCCCGCTGCAGCCTGTAGCTGGTGGCGTTACCCGTTATCGGCCAGTCCACCCTGAAATTCCCGCAGTAGTTGGTCGCGGGGTAGGTCAGTGATGACGGAGTGGATGGGTTTCCGTAGACCCGCATGAGGGTGCCGGTTCGATAGCTGCTGGTTCCGCATGAATTGAGGGCCTTGACCCGGTAATAATAATTCCCTATGGGCCGGGCCGAACGATAATAAAGGCTGCTGGACCCTGAATAGATGGTCGTCGGTGTGGTAAACGACGAATTGGTATCTTCTTCCAGTACATAACTGGTCGCCATGCTTGAGGTGGGCCAGTCGATATAAAAATTGGTGCCACAGTTGGTACTGGAATAGGAGATCCCGGCCGGGGCTGCCGGAGTGGTGATGCCATCAACACTGACCGTGCGGGTTCGGGTACCGCCATTTTCCGACCATGCCCTGAAATTGACGGATTTTGATCCTGTGGTGTCCATCCGGAATGTCCAGGTGACCCACCGTGAATCCCCTGCCCGGATATTGCCCAGTGTAAGCTGACTGGCCGTCCCGAAATTCATGCTCACCCCGTCCTCCCGGGTGGTTGAGACACCCGTCAGTGTCAGGCCGGATGACATGCCGGTCATCTCCAGATGAACGCCGGAAGCAATGAATGAGGGATTATATACACTTGTTGTTATGGTAAAGGTATTCCCCTTACAGGGTGTGGACGTACTGGCCCATCCCGTAAAGGAGATATCCGGTGACGGATCACCTTGAATCACCACGGCAGCCATACCATAGGGAAGCGATGAGGGACTTGACAAAAAGGAGGGGGCAACCGTCGGATAAACTTTGAGCCGGTAGGTGCCGGATGGCGGATTATCAATAATGCGGTACTCCACATTGTCAATTGTGGAGGTCGAGGAGTACTCACCGCAGTTACCGGAACCGCAGTCCGCTCCCCGGTCAATATAGAGATCCAGGTTATAATCAACCGCGTCAGCCGCCCCGGAACTGGCCGCCGGCTCATCCCATGTCAGTACCACCACCAGGCGGTCGGTACCGGATGGTACGGTGACATCCATATACTTGTACTGAAACATATCGATATCGGTACTGCTCCAGTGGGTGCTCCATCCGTTTGAGCCGTCATGGGCCCAGTGTGCCAGGTAACTGGAAAGCCTGCCCATACCGTAGGTATTGCCGATCCAGTAATCATCATCATTGTGCAGCAGGGTGCTGGCCATGAGATGGGCCCGCATCAGTGCCGGGTTCCATGTTAAGCCGGAATAGTGCTCCATCAATGTGGCCGCAATCCCGGAAACATGTGGCGCTGCCATACTGGTCCCCCACTTGTCCATATACCCGTTGGCTGTTCCGGCCGCGACCGAAGTGACCGTCCGGCCGGGCGCACATAGATTCGGCTTCATCCTGCCGTCTGCCGCAGGTCCCCGGCTGCTGCTGCTCCAGATATCGCCTACGGTATAGACATTATAATCCATCACATTTCCCACAGCCAGGGCATTTTTGGCCACTGCCGGTGCCCCGACCGTACGGCTGCCGGAGCCGTCGTTGCCCGCAGCCATGACATAGAGTTGATCATAGGTCCAGACCTTACCGTCCAGTTTCCTGGACCGTGTGTCCGTGCCTGAAAGCGCAGAGCCGCCATAGGCTCCGCCGCTGATATTGACCACCATGGGCCGGGTGCTGTCACCGCTGCAGTCCGATGAATCGTCCATGTAATCCATTGCGGAAGTCATCCAGCTGCTGCTGGGAGAGCTCCCGGTGCTGTCCCATATTTTGGCAGCCCTGAGGCTTGTCGAAGCAGAACCGGCGATACCGAGTGCCACGCCGCGATTCACGATATTACCGACACCCTGGCCCAGAATGGTTCCCAAGACATGTGAACCGTGAGTGTCCTCATCGTTCCATACACCGGCCGCATCCGTGGTGAAATTTTTCCCGCACCCCCAGCGGCCCAGGTCGCTATGGGGTGTTGCCGCAGCATTACCGAGCATGAATCCGGTATCGCAAATCCCCAGGATGGTGGATGACCCATCATACGCAGTACCAGAAGCACGGATATAATCTGCACCCACCATCGCCATGCTTTGGCTGTGGCTTGGGCTGTCACTCAATATCAATTCAATGAAAAGGACAAAGTCATGATCTGAAATGAGATCAATCTCCTCCCGGGTTACAACCGCTTCATAGGACATCAACTCCATATCATAAGCCCCAAGCACGGCACCGGCATCCTCCAGAATCGTTGAAAAGGTATTGTCCGTATCCTGGTCAAACAGATTGATCATAACCGGCAGTTCGTCAACACTGCCTGCACGGTCCCCGGCCATCACCGGTTTTAATACTGTGTCTATCTTCTGTTCTTTAAGACTGAATCCGGCCCAAATGACATAGGGAAGATCCATGAGCCTATCCAGCGTATTGGAATCCCTGGGGATTTTTATTTTATAGCATTCCGAGTGGGGACCCAGGATCTCGACACCCAGGGCAGTGATCTCCTGAGCGGTGACAGGACTCAGATATTCATCCATGAGAAGAAAGGCATATACGGCATCCCTGTCCTGCATTTTCCCGCTGTCTGATACCGTTGAAACAGATGCACCCAAGGCCGGGTCCAGCCCCGGGTGTATGTCATAAATTCCGGAGGAAAAGGACAACTGCTGCCAATTCACGGCTTCTGACGGGGTTTCAGGCAAAGATTCCTTGCTTCCCACAGGGGCCTTTTCCCAACGCTTAAGCGTGACGGGTTCCATATTGACAGACATGGTTTCAACCGCTCCCGGATGATCAGCAGCACCATCCGGCGGAGCCACCCTGGATGATTGTTCCGGGGTTATCGAACCTTCAGTACGCCGGCTTTCCGGACGGCCCGTTACCACAGCCCGGGACCGTTGTCTTTCATAGCTGCGTTCAAGAATGCCCAAGGCAGCAGAATCCAGCTCCTTTAGAAGGGTTTTCTCATCTTTGTTGTCCAGTGGTTCTGCGGAATAGGTTGGTGATAAAGGGAGAGTTAGACTGAAAACTCAACTTTCGGGATTCACTTGTGTAAACCCGAATATAGATATAAAGCATTGAAATTATAATATAAAATATTGAAGAGCCCTTCTGTTTAATATATAT
>QZLA01000267.1 GCA_004796375.1 Desulfobacteraceae bacterium | reverse complement strand
ACTACTGCATCGACGCATGGACAAATTCCAGTGTATCCCTAACACTTTTTTCAAAAAACCGTTTGAGGGGTGACTGCCAGTCTTCTTCCTTTAATCCCTTTTGAATCGCCTGCGCTGCTGCTTTTTTCATGGCGTATTTCAAGGGTATAAATGGTCTGCCCGGTGTATCGATCCAAAGGGATACAATTTCTTTAGCCCTTGATACTAAAGCATCTTCTTCTACAATTTCATCAACAATACCCAGATCCCTGGCTTTTGTCACATCAACCATGTCACCAAAAAACATGACATCCCGGAACAGGCGATCGGAGCCCAGTCCAAACCGCATGATTTCAGCCTGGGCAATGGTCAACGGCAGGCCGATTTTGATTTCACTCATACCCATTCGAATTTTGGGATGATTTTTAACCACCCGGTAATCAGATGCCATTGCAAATATCAGTCCCCCTGCAGCGGCATGGCCATTAATGGCTGAGACAACGGGTTTCCTGCACATAAAAAAGTCCAGCAGGATCGCTTCCTCCTCTTTAAAAAATTCCACGACCTCATCGTGATCTTTAAACCCCAGGAACATGGGTAGGTCGAACCCACTGGAAAAAAAACGTCCTGAGCCGGTCAGCACCAAACCCTTGAGCGCGTCATTGTCATTCACCTCTTTTACGATCTCTGATAATTGACGTAAAAGGTCCAGTGTATAGGCGTTGGTTTTGTCATTTGCAATTTCAACAATAACAATATGATCTTCTATACGTTTATTAATCATCGATGCCTCCGCATGTTTTGGTCTACAGTTTCCACTCTCCAGCCATTTACTATAACATCGCCATTAAAACAAGCGCACAGGTACTGAATAAAACTGTTTTAATGCACCGAGCAGGCCACGCACGGATCAAAATAGTGAACAATGCGAAGGGCCTCAATGGGTTTGTCCAGCCCCAGGCAAACCCTATCTTTGAAATTCATATTCCAGGCTTGATTGTAAGACGATTATTGGAACTTGGCGGGTTTCATGGTAGAACAGGCATTCACATGGCACAGGAATATTAAAGATCTGATAAGGAGTATTCATGGAAAAATCCCGGGATAGATTAATTCATAGTGTTGCAGACCGGTTCCAGGTCCAGGAAAAGCAAATCCGTGTTCGAAAGAGTGAAGAGAGTGTTACTGCTCTAATATCCTTTATTGTTGTTCAAACGGACCATGATGAGATCCCTTTGTTTGTTAAGCAAAACCGTGGCGATTTCCTGGCAGAGGATAATAAAAAAGAGATCCTGTTTTACTCGTGGATTAAACAGCAAAACATTCAATTGCCCATCCCCGAATGTCATGTTTGTCAATATGATGATGACACCGGACAGAGCCTGCTGGTCTTGGATGACCATTCACACTCCCACCACTGCACACAATGGCCCCTGCCCCCGGTCATGGCGGATTGCAGGAAAGCGATACAGGCGATGGCAAAGGTTCACGCATCACTTTGGGAGCATCCCGCTTTAGGTGATTCCATAGGATCAATTCCCACACCGGCTGACATTGAACAAAATGAAAACCGGTTCTCAAACACTTTGGAACTGTTCAGCCGGGAGATGGAAGACCGGTTCAGTCCAGCATACAAAGATGTATTCCAAGCCGCAATCTCAAATTATTACCCCTTGGTTTCAAACCGGTTGATCAACAAGGACAAACTCACCCTTTGCCATGGTGATTTACATGCATGGAATTTCATGTACCCCAAAGATTCGGAAAATTCCATTTACATCATTGACTGGCAAAGCTGCAATGCCGACATCGGTGCAGAGGACCTGGCCTACATGGTGGGGCTTCACTGGACATCTGAAAGAAGACAGCGATATGAAATGGAACTCTTATCTCTTTATTATGACAGTCTGATAAAAGGCGGCGTCAACAATTATTCCTGGGATCAGTGTTTCCTTGACTACAGGATTGCCGTCATCGGTCAGTTTTTTGTTCCCTTGTGGCAGTGGGAAAGCAAAGTACCGCCGTATTTCTGGTGGCCCCATATAGAACGTGCCGTCCAGTCATTTAGAGATCTTGAATGTGAAGAACTCCTGACGTCGTAGGAATACGGATCTTCGTACTAAGACTTCATGATATTACCGTGCCAGTGATTATTTTTCATAATTTCATCACCCATTGCCGGTTTAAAAAGGTTTGGGTGTTCGATCATATGTCACGCAATATCTAATTCAATAATCCGAAAAAAGTAAAGCTATTTTTGACTGTTGATTAATATGAAACCTCTATCTGCTCAACCTCCCCTTTGTTTAAGAATGGGTGAAGTCCTTGCTATAAATAATCGACAGATACCGATTATTGTGGTATTTTAGGTGTAATAGAAGCATGAATACTTTTCCTTGATGAATCGCTAATCTGTGATTTGCTTCTAATTGATGGTACCCCCGAAACCCTGGTAATCAAATGGTCAAAGGAGGTCGTCAATGTCCGATAACAAAAAACCAAATCATTCTAAATTGCCCAGGCAAAAACTGAAACTGATGCTTAAACTGATCGGCACCTTAAGTCGTACAGGAATGGTTGCCGGAAATAATGGGGATTTCGATTCAGCGTTTCACAATTGCAAACAGGCACTTTTATTAGCCATGGCATTAAAAAAACAATGCCTTGTCGCCAAACTCCTCAACAATCTGGGTATACTATACTATCAATCCGGTGCGTGGGATGAGGCACTCTTATCCTATGAAAAATCCATGAGTATTGTTATAAAAAATTATGGTCAACACAACTTTCTTTATAAGACCATCCAAAAGAATATCACTTGTATATTTTCACAACACCATGATGAGTGATACTTCGCCAGATTCAAAACTTGCCTCTTTAAACCATGGAAAACGTGAATTAAAATTTCATCTCAAACGCTTGCTTTTTCGAAGATTCTGTAGTTAATAGAACTAAATAGCATCCAACAAAGAGAGGGGGTTATGAAAAAGATAATACTTATCTCAACAATCGTCCTCATCTGGTTTCTCAATCCTGTACTCTGCGCAGATAAAGTCGTTGTCGTTCCGTTAGTAGACACCGTCCAAGGACCCCAGGGGCCTCCAGGTCCTCAGGGACCCCCAGGACCCCAGGGACCTGCCGGCCCGTCCGACGATTTAGGCAATCATACCGCCACCACCACCCTGGATATGAACACCAACCGGATCACGGGTCTTGCACCTCCTTCCACAGGCAGTGATGCGGCCAACAGGTCCTACGTGGACACCCAGGCAGGAGACGATTTAGGGAGCCACACCGCCACGACCAATCTCCACATGGGGAATTTCTGGATCTCCGGGGATGGAGATGCCGAAGGGCTTTTCATTGATGATGAAGGAAATGCGGGTGTCGGGACCGATGCCCCGGAACATCTTTTTTCTATTTTTCGCGAGGCCGAACCGGAACAATTTAAAACACCCATGGTTCTTTTACATGCCAACAGCGAAGAGGAGGTAAGCGCCTTACGCTTTCGTGTAACCGGGGATCATTTTTTTACCATAGGTGTTACCCATGCAGGAGAATTCGTTATCAGCGATAAGGATGACACCATTGGTGAGGGCGGAGAGGTGCTCAAGGTCGGCGATGACGGCACGGTGAAAGCTGCGTCGGGCGGATTCAAATTCCCTGATGACAGCGTCCAGACCACTGCGGCAAATCTCGGATCCGACGGCACACCGAACCGATTGGTTCACGACTTTCCTGTGGCGGCCGGGAAAAGCGTCACGGCAGGGGATGTCGTGGGATGGATCAACGGGAGCGTCCAAAAGGGAAGAAGCACCTATGGCTCAGCGACCCCGTTCAATTCTGTCACCACTTACTATATCACCGCGGCCCAGTTAACGGCCACCCAGTTTGTGGTTGTCTATTTTAACGACACGAATGACCGGATAGATGCCAGGGTGGGAACGGTTTCAAGCGACAATACCATCTCCTTCGGTAACGTAGCCACCATTCTTACCGGCAATACATCCGGCGTTTCGATCGGTGCGCTGTCCGCCACCCGGTTCGTGGCGGCGTTCATCGATCAGGGCGGATCAAATTACGGTAAAGCGATCATCGGCAATCTTACCGGGACCAACATTTCATTCGGCAGTTCGGAAACATTCAATGCCGGTACCACTTCATACCCGGCCGTTGCACCCCTGACCGATTCCAAGTTCGTGGTGGCTTATAACAGTGACAGTGCGGGTTACGGTTATGCCATGGTCGGCAATATTGCTTCGTCCGATGTTATTACCTTTGCTTCAGGAGGCCGAAACCAGTTAAATGACGGACCGGTCGCTTATGTTTCCGCCGAGCCGGTCTCTTCCGACGAATTCGTTGTGGCCTATCAGGATAAGGGTATTGATCCGAACGGAAAGGTCCAGGTCGGCACTGTTGACGGATCAGACAATATCAGCTTTCTCACCGGAAGATATACTTTCAGTACCGATACAAACGCTGTTTGTCATGATATCGAGATGATATCATCCAACCGGTTTGTCATAGGGTATGCAGATACATACGAGAATGGTTCGACAAGGCTGAAAATCGGGGATATAAATGATGCAAACCATATTCTGCTCAGCCCCGCAACTCCCTTTGTCGCCTCCGGTGCCCCGCTTTCTATTGCCGGGCTCACCTCCTCCCGGATCATACTTGCGTTTCATCGGGCGGCAACCACCAATAAGGGACGAGTGATGATCGGCGATATTACGGGGAACATAATTACGTTAAGCGAAGTTTACACCTTTCAGAACAACCAGACCGATTTCCCGGTCGCCCTCGGTATGTCGCCCAGCCGATTCGTGGTACTTTATGATGAGTATTCCTTAGATAACGGTTATGCTTTTGCCGGCCAAACCGGGAAATATCCCTTGGGGATCGCCGCGTTAGGTGGCTCAGACGGCGCAAATGTGCCCGTAATTATTCACGGCGTGTCCGGGGTCCATTCCGGCCGGGAGACAGGTGAGACCTATTTCGCCGATAATGACGGAAATCTCACCACCGATACCACTCCCGTTAAAATCGGCATGGCCATATCAGCGACCCAGATCCTCATGGAGTGATCCCTTCCTGAGGGATCGCTGCCAGGGCTAAGCTTCATTTCCTGAATTTTTCCTAAAACTCTTTAAATTCCTCATCTTCATTAAAGGGAATTACCTGATCTGGTCTGACTTCTTTTTTGTTGTGTGTCAGCATCTTGATCTTATCTTCTTTTTGTAAATCTGTTTTTGATGCGGACTGCATATTAGAGGGGCTTTCCAAAAAAGTGTCTTGAATTTTCTTACCGGTAATCAGGGCAACCAAGTCTCCAACGTATTCTTTAAGTTGTTGGGCCTGGGCGTTCAGTTCCTCGGCTGCAGCTGCTGATTCTTCAGCATTTGCGGCATTCCCCTGGACCACTTTATCCATCTCGGTTACCGCAGTGTTTACCTGCTCTATACCACTGGATTGTTCTTTAGATGCTTCTGAGATCTCAGCAATCAGTGACGCTACTTTTTCTGCACTCTCAGCTACCAGGCCAAATGCCTCGTTTGTGGATGAGACAATTTCTGAACCATCATTGACTTTTTTAACGGTTCCTTCAATTAGCTGTGCAGTATCTTTTGCAGCGTCGGCAGCTCTCATTGCCAAATTCCTCACTTCATCCGCCACCACGGCAAATCCTGCACCGGCTTCACCTGCTCTTGCGGCCTCAACGGCTGCATTTAGGGCCAATAAGTTTGTCTGGAATGCGATTTCATCTATGGTTTTTATAATTTTTGATGTTTCTTCACTGGCTTTAGAAATATCTTCCATGGAAACGGTTAATTTTTCCATGGATTGATTTGCCGATCCCACAACCTTATTGGCTTCCTGCATCAGATTATCTGCATGACTTGCATTTTCAGCATTTTTTCTGGTCATGGATGACATCTCCTCCATTGAAGAAGAAGTTTCTTCAATGGAGGCCGCCTGCTGGGAAGCCCCTTCCGCCATGGACTGGCTTGAAGATGACACCTGGTCGGATGCGGATGCAACTTGGCTTGATCCTTCTCTCATCCCTTTGATAATCTCATTTATGGGTTTTGAAATACTCCTTGCAATAAAAAAGGAAAGCAGACTGCCACTGACAATGGAAATAATGATCAATGCGATTAGAGCCATGTCCCCTTCTTTCTGAATGCTGTCGGCCAGAAGCTGTGCATTGTGGGAAAGACCTTCACCGGTTGATGCAATGGCATGAAGCAGGTTGTTGGTTTCAGCAGTCAATTCTAATAGGATGGCTTCATCTTTAATGACTTTTTCAAGCCAAACCTGGAATTCTTCAGCTTCTGCTTCTACCGCATCGAGAAGCTGTTTTTCCTCATCACTTTCCAGTTCAGTCTCAAGGGCTTTTAAGTAGGCTTTAAAATAGCCCATATACTTGGCCATATGATCCACGCGGTCTGCATGTTTATCCAGCATAAATTCCACTTGCTCGTGGGAGAGTTTCAGAGAATTAATTTCTGCTTCATTTAAATGTTTTATTATCACTGTCTGGCTCTGAATGGCCGCCATGTCAGTTCCATGGGCTTCCAATTCTTCGAGCTCGATTTCATGATGATGGATCATTTCTTCCAGGGCTTTATCCATTTTTCCGATCAGTTCATCAAGGCGTTCTTTGGCTTCTTCCACTTCATGATAAGCCGCCTCCATTTGAGAAAAATCTTTGGCATAGACCGCTGCATTGGATGCCATTTGATCCAGGGCTGTAATCTGTTCAGCATCAAGATGACCCTGGCCTTTAATAAAATTGAAGCCTTTGTTGAGTTCTGCCACGAGCGCTTTAATCTCCTCTGCCTTTTTTTCACCATAGGCTTTGTTCTCTATTCCGTGCAGCAGGTAAGCGTTCTGGAAAGCCTCTATTTTATTGGCCTTAACGTCAATTTCCAGGAAAGCCATTTCCATGTGTGCTGCACTATTGATCCGCTCAATGTAGAGGTAGCCGCCCATACCCAGGATGATGGCAAAGCTGACCAGAGACCCGTAACTGGTATATAGCTTCATGTTCAGGCTAAACCTCTTGAACATGCCTGTACCGAATAGGAACAATGCGATGCATGCAGCGACCACCAGAATCCCTGAAAATGTCCAGAAAAGAACGGACAGTTTAGGTTTGATCTCTTTATAATGGTAATCTGTTTCTTTATTGAGCCAGTCGGTTTTTAACAGGGCAACCGTGGTATCGTCTGCAAGAGTAACCTTCATCGGCTCAATTTTTACATGCCCGGCAGTGTCGTCATGCCCGCTGCTTTGACTGGTGGCTGCGAAGGCACCTGATAGTGCGACGATAAAGACAAAAATAAAAGTGAATAGTATCGCTGATTGTTGTTTCATTTGACTCTCCATCAAAATACTTAGTTCCATTTTTGGAATTCATATGTTTTTTTGTTCTCAAGACCTGCCATTTCGTCCGCGATGTAATAGAGTAATACCTTGTCAATGTTGAACAGGGTTTCAACATCGCCATCCTAAGTACTTGTCGCCAGGTACCACCAGGACTCATTTATCTTGGGGATCGCTTCCTCAAGCTACACAAACTGACAAGAAAAAACAATCGTTACAATTAAATTTCAGTAAATTGAAACCAAACACTAACAGTATCAGGTGTTAACTGCCGTACTTTTTGAAAGGAACACACTGGTAGATTTCTCAGGCATCACCTCTCTCTCTTTTGACAGGACCAAATAAAGTGACATGTAATTTCATAGTAAATTCAGCAAAATAAAACCCAATTGTTAATGCTTGAAAAATCACAAATCTGAATCTCGGCTCATACTTGTTCCGATGCGGTCTGCTCAATTATCTGAATGGTTT
>QZLA01000296.1 GCA_004796375.1 Desulfobacteraceae bacterium | reverse complement strand
TTGACACCCGGGCCTACGCCAGCATCACCGTTCCCTCCTATCCGGGAGGCACCATCGGCATCTGCCTGGGGTCACTGGGTCTGGCGCTGACCCAGCCCTCACGTAACATTCCAAATGCCGTGAAAGACCATCTCAGATACTACTGTGAACAGGTCCATAAGGCGGCATTTGAATTACCCCGGTTTGCCAAAATCCTTTTGGAGCAGAGCTGATGGATATCGAGATCCAGATAATCAAAGAGGTTAGAAAAAAAGAGATGATCCGTCTTTACCGGGATGCCGGTTGGTGGCAGGCCGACTGGGAACAGGACACATCTTTTTTAGAGGGTATCGTCAAAAACTCTGCCCTGTTTGCTGCAGCATTCCATGACGGCGCAATGGTCGGCATGGGCCGTGCACTCTCAGACCGGGTGTCAGATGCCTACATCCAGGATGTGGCGGTCCTGAAAGGATACCGGAACCAGGGTATCGGAAAACGGATCATCCAGGCCCTGGTTTCGAACCTGAAGAAAAGCGGTGTGGATTGGATCGGGCTGATATCCGAACCTGGCACCCAGGATTTTTATACCCGGCTCGGCTTTGAAGAACTTAAAGGACATGTGGCTTATAAATTGACAAACCCGAATTAGTCCCAATATTACTGTGCATGAATACTACAGATCTCCCTCAATTTCCGGACGTCAAGCCGTTTGAAATTCAGGATCGACAGGCTGTTAACCGTTTCCTGGACCGATTTGATGTTGAATCCTGTGAATACAGTTTTACCAACCTGTTTTGCTGGCAGAATGCCTACCCCATGGCCTGGACGGTTTATCAGGACAGGCTGGTGATCCTTAATAAGAGAAACGGATCCTTTCTCATGCCGGTTGGTGAGTTCCTGCCGCCTGAAGACCTTTTCATCCTGTCGGCAATGATCCAGAACGGATGTTCAACACCCGAGATTACCTCGGTCCCCCAGCGATACCTGGATGAACACCCGGCCGTAAAAGGGTACTATACTATCTCGAAGCAGCGTGATCATGCGGACTATATCTATTCTGCAGAGAAGCTGGCTGAACTCAAAGGTAAGAAGCTTCATAAAAAAAAGAATCAGATCTCTCAGTTTGAACGCAGGTATCCCCAATATCGGGTCGAATCCATTCAGGGCGACATGATCCGAAAATGCCGCGACTTTGCCAACGAACTTTTCGCCAGGCAGACCAAACCGCCCGAATCCCTGGTGTATGAACATGATGCCATAACCAATGCATTCCGGTGTTTTGATCAACTCGGGCTTGAAGGACAGGTGCTGTTGATCGGTGATCGGCCTGCCGCATTTTCACTTTACAGCCGCCTGACTCCCGATACCTACGATATCCACTTTGAAAAGGCGGACCTGCTTGTTAAAGGTGCGGCACAGGTGATCAATCATGAGGTGGCAAAGCGCTTGAAAAACAGATGCACGTTTATTAACCGCGAACAGGATCTTGGCGTCCCCGGCCTTAGAAAGGCAAAGCTTTCCTACGACCCGGTTGATATCCGCATCAATGCCACCCTGCATTTCACACCGGCTGACACCATGTCTGAAAGGCTACGCAAACCGTTCCATGAGGGCAGCACCAAACCCTTAAAAAAATAATGAGAATTCTGTTTGGTTCTCACGAGCAGTTGTGCTAAATTAGATCCTGTATTCCGATTAAACGGCATTTGATGGAATATATTGAACAACGGGGTCTTCATTGAACTACAAAAACCTGATTGAGAATATCGACAGTGTTATCTTTTCCATTTCACGGACCGGTCGTTTTCTCTACATCAGCCCGGCCGTCGAGAAACTGGTCGGATTCTCACAAAGCCAGGTCAAAGGCCAACCTTACTTTTACAGCCCGGGGCATAAAAAGAGAAAAGACCGCTTTTCTGCGTTTGAAGAACTGATTCATCCGGCACACCGGCGAGACGTGTTAACCCGGATAAAAAGAGCCCTTAAAAACCATTCGGATTACAGTGCGACCTACAAGATCATGGGCACAGGCGGCTACAAATGGGTATATGAACAGGGACGGTATACCCAAAATTCCGGATCAGAACCGAGAATTGACAGCATCCTGTTTGATGCCCACAACAGTATTGCCCAAAGCCTGGTCAACCAGGTCGTTTCAAAAATCCCCTGCCTGTTGAGCACATCCCGCGATCTGATCCACCTGTACCGGCTGATCCATGAATCCATTGGATCGATCCTGGATCTGTCCAATTTTTACATCGCATTAATCAACCCGAACAGGGACGTCATACGCTTCCCATACAACGTCTCCGTACTGACCGAAGAGAACGAACAACCCATGGATGATTTTTATATCCGCCACGACTCGGCGTTCTTTTCCATCACTGCACACATCATTGAGACCGGCCGGCCGATCCTGATCAAACATGCTGAATACAGATCCATGCTCGAAGAGAAGGAAAAAATGATCCTGGGCACCCCGGCAAAAGTGTTTATGGGTGTCCCCCTGACGGTTGACGGAACCACCATCGGGGCCATGGCCACCCAGAGTTACACGGACGAGAATTACTTTACCCGGGATGACCTGGACCTTTTTAACCAGATATCCGGACCCATTGCTTCAGCCATCCATTGTAAAATGGCGTCATCCGCCTGTTCACCTGCCTGACGGTTTTATCATCCCCGGTTCCGGGTTCTTCCGGTGACCATATATACCGGGTCCGCATGGGCATACTGTCCGGCATAACGATCCCCTTCAGGGCGCGGATACCCTCTTACGGATTTTGTTTCAAGACGCTCAAACCCACCCGAGGCCATGAAATACTCCAGGACCAGCCCCAGCCTTTCAAACTCGTGAAGATCCGCCCACAACCGGATATTTTTCTGGGGGAACCACCGGTTTGAAAAGGTAACGGCAAAGCATGCACCGGGCTTAAGCACTCTGGCAATCTCTTTGAACACCGTGAGCGGATCGGTCAGATACTCAACAGAAAGAGAACATACAGCCAGATCAAAAAAGTGGTCCGGATAGTCCAGGTAAGGCTCCCTGTTTAAATCCTGGATGTTATAATCCGTCAATACCGGGTTGGCTTTGAGTTCACCCGGGTTCAATCCGATGCCATGGACTTCGGAAAGATCAAAAGCCCGGGGGATATGAGACTCCCATCCTGCCATAAGGTCAAGGACCTTCTGCCCGTTTGAAACGAGTAATTGATACATCGATTCAAGAGTTGATCCTGCCGTGGCATCCACATGATGTACAAAACGGTCCTGCCTGTAGAACAGGTCGTCGCTTTGCTCATCCTCCCGCTTAAAGGCCGTGGGATAAAAAAATGCTGTGGGATGCCCGTTATACCTGGCCTGCATCCCCGGACCGGAAGTGGCGATTTCGAGCCACTCCGTAACACTGCCGCCCCTTTCCGCCTGTTTCAGGGATCTTCCCAGGATCTCGAAGGTCAGGTTCAGATCGACACCGGCCAGCGGGTGGTTCAGGTCAACCATCAGCATGGTGCCATCTCTATCTACGAGGCGGAAAGGATGATAATTACCCTTGAATACTCCCGGAACACCGGTTATCCAGCCCTGGGGAAAGAACCGTCCCGGCTGAAGGTGTTCAGGGCCTTCAGGATGGCTGATCCGGGAAAGCGGTATCTTCATTACTCGACGTTCATCGTAATTGTCTACCAGTGCTCCCGGGGGCACCTGCGTGCGGACAACCTCTCCGGTATGGGTGTTTTTCACCGACTCCAGGGGACTTGATGGAAAAATATCCCGGTAAACATTCAACCCGTGTACCACGTATCGCTCTTCGTGTGCGACACCATGCTTTTTCCAGGAAATATCAATAAGAAGGTCCAAAAGGGCGCTCTTGTCTGTCGTTTTCATATCAAACTCCTTCCGGCCCAGGACGCTTATTTGATTCGGTATGAACTAGCCAGCCAACGGCTATATCCTGAAGTTAAGTGTCGGTGGATATTTTTCAACCCCGGCAGTCATTAGAAATAATTTCTCAGTTTGAGTTCGTGGGGATGGGGGTTCAGATAGGTCTGGGATTTGAGCCAGCCCTGGTCATACTTCAACACGTAATGTTTTATGAGTGTAATGGGTACGATCAATGGGACATAACCTGCCCGGTACTGTTCAAGGATATCGAGTAACTCCTGCTTTTCCACTCCGGACAGATCCCGCTTGAAGAATCCCATAATATGCTGAAGCACATTGATATGTTTCTTCAGGGTGGTCTTGAGCGCCATAGCCTTTAGAAACAATGCTTCATATTGCTCAAAAAGATCCGATACCGGCATCTGTTTACCATGAGCCACGAGTTTACCCATCTGGCGGTATATTTCCTGGTTGTGGGAAAGGATCAGCAGTTTGTTGCGCGTATGGAAATCAACCAGGCCCCCAACCGTGCGCTTTTCAGCGAGTTGATTCCGCCATCGTTGAAGTGCGAAAATGCGTTCGATAAAATGCTCCCTGAGTTTGGGGTCTTGAAGCCGTCCCTCCTCCTCCACCGGTATACTGGGAAATGTTCGGGTAAAGGCGTTTGCAAAAAGACCGGTGCCCACCTTCCTTACCTTACCCTCATCCCCGTATACCCGTATCCGGTAAAGTCCGCTGCTGGGGGAGCGGCTCTTGAAAATAAACCCGCAGAGATCCTCTTTTTCAAGCCTGGGAATTTTTTGATCGATCCAGGTGTTCATCATTCCGGTTTTATCTTCGCCCCCCTTCTGGGTGACCAACCTGGGGTTCTCGGGATCTCCAACCAGGCGAACAGCTTCCCGCGGCGTGCTCATCCCGCACTCCACCTCGGGACATACCGGTACGAACCGGGCAAACAGCCCTAAAGTCTGGGTAATAAACCGATCATGGGCATGGCCGCCGTCATATCGTACCTTGTTCCCCAGCAGACACGAACTGATGCCGATTTTAATGGGTTGAATCATCTGTTTCCTCCAGGCGTTAAGGTATTTGACAATCCTTGTATATGTATATAGATTTTAACCTGTTCGTAAAAGTCTTTTTTCACACACCAGGGAATCGATCGATATGACGGAAAACATGGAAACAGGTCAGTCAAACAGTCATCATGCGAACCCAAAGCCCGTACTGGTCACCGGTGCCACCGGATACGTGGCCGGAAGACTGGTTCCCCTGCTCCTGGATTCCGGTTACCGCGTCAGGACCATGGGACGGTCCATTGAGAAAATGGCTTCCCGGCCCTGGGGGCAGCATCCCGGGGTAGAGCTGGTCAAGGGGGATATCATGGATGAAGCCTCCTTGAACCGGGCCATTCAAGGATGCGCTACCGTGTATTACCTGGTGCACTCCATGATTTCCCAGAAAGGCCGTTACCGGGATGCAGACCGGACAGGCGCCTTGAATCTTGTCCGGGCGGCTGAGGCCCAGGATGCCGAGCATATCATCTATCTGGGCGGGCTGGGAGATATCCGCCACAAACAGATCAGCAAGCACCTGATCTCCCGTAACGAGGTGGGAGAAATCCTGCTTCAGGGCAGGGTTCCGGCAACCGTGCTCCGGGCGGCCATGATCCTGGGATCCGGAAGTGCCAGTTTCGAAATATTAAGATACCTGGCTGAACGACTGCCGGTCATGATCACTCCCAAATGGGTCAGCATGCCCACCCAGCCCATTGCCATATCCAATGTGCTTCACTATCTCAAAGGATGCATGGAGCACCCCCAGACCCGGGGGCAAACCTTTGATATCGGGGGCCCGGATATCCTGGCCTACCGGGATCTGTTTACCATTTTCGCCCGTGCTGCAAGGATTCCAAAGCCTCTGATGATACCGGTTCCGGTACTGACCCCCAAGCTGTCGGCCCTATGGATTCACCTGGTTACACCGGTGCCGGCCCTCATTGCCCGGCCATTGGCCGAAGGATTGAGCCTGCCCACGGTATGCACGGAAGACCGAATCACAAAAATTATTCCCCAAAAACTGTTAAATTGCGAGGACGCAATCAAACGGGCAATCGACCGGGTGAACCAGGAAAAGGTGGATACCTGCTGGACGGATGCGGGCACCCTCCAGTTCCCTGAGTGGACCCATTGCGGTGATTCAGCTTACTCCGGCGGAACCATCCTGACCTGCGGGTACCGGACGACCATAGATGCACCACCATCGGCTTTGTGGCCGTCGATTATTGAAATGGGGGGTAAGACCGGTTATTATGCTGCGGATCTGCTCTGGCAGATTCGCGGGATGATCGATGTTCTGGCCGGAGGCGTGGGCCTGAACCGGGGAAGGCGCTCTTCCAAGAAACTTCAGGTCGGTGATGCTCTGGATTTCTGGCGGGTTCTTGACCTGTCCGCTCCGGAATACCTGCTTCTCCTGGCTGAGATGAAAACACCCGGCGAAGCACTTCTGGAGATCAAAATCACACCGCTTTCAGACCAAAGATGTGAATTGATGCTCTTATCCAGATTTCTGCCCAGGGGTATTCTGGGAATCCTGTATTGGTACACGATGTATCCGTTTCATCAATACCTGTTCTACAAGATGCCCAAAGGAATGGCCGCTGCTGCCGGTCTTAATTTAGTTTCCCCACCCCGGCGGTTCACCCCCAAAATCAGCCGCTCCTGCACGATTAGATGACAACGGCCGGGTCAATCGCCACATTTTCACCGGGGTTGGGGTTGAGCCAGCCAGCGGTTGACCATATTGACATAATCAAAGTTTCGGTAAGGCTTGGGCAGGTGATCCACCCGGGTGTCCTCAAGCTTTAACGTGTCCATGGATTTTAAGAACCGGATATTTCCGGACACAAATATGATCGGTACAACCGCATCCTGTTCCCTGATAAACCGATAGACATCATAGCCGGTCAGGTTGCCGTCCAGCATATAATCGAGGCTGACCAGATCATACGACTCCCTTTGAAACGCATCCATGGCTTCCTGGGCGTCGGAAACGGAAAACACGGTATGCTTAAAAGGTGAGGCACTCAGGATCCTGGTTTGGACCGAAGCGATGGCTGCTTCATCCTCCACCACCAGAATTCTTTTCTCTGCAGTCACCGGGTGTTTTGAAATGGATTCTTTCTCCTGGATTGTCAACTGCTGTTCAACGATGGGAAATGACAGTGTGAACGTGGTGCCGTTATCCGTGCTGCTGCTGAAACTGATCCCGCCGCCATGCTTGTCCACGCATTTTTTCACGTTGGACATCCCATACCCGGTGCCCTTGATATCATCCTGATATACCCCCCTGATATCCTGGCTTCCCTTCAGGGTAAATGCCGGGTCATAGATATCCTTGTGATGTTCTTCGGGTATGCCGCATCCATTATCCGATATCCCGATGAGGATCAGCCCTGAAGCGCTCCGGGTGCGTATCCGGATCCCAGGATCTGGGGTCATGCTCACGGCATGGACACTGTTCTGGATAATGTTCACCAGGGCATGCTCCACCATGCCGGGGTCTGCCAGCAGTGTGGGGATTTGGTCCTGGAGATCCAGCATCACATTGATCTGTTTCAGGTCCTTTCGAAGCAGTTCAAGCACCAGCTCAATCTTTGTATTGATATTGAAGAACTCCTCTTTGATCTCCTGATCCTTGGCAAAAGCCACCAGGTTCCGGGTCATGGTGGTTCCTCTCATGGACTGCTCAAGAATAATATTCAGGGTATCTTTCATCTCAGGGTCTTCGCATTCAAGAAGTGCAAGATCGGCATTCCCCATGATTGCACCGAGAATATTATTAAAGTCATGGGCCATTTTTCCAGCCACCTGGCCGACCAGTGCATATTTTTCCTGTTCCGCGGAATGAAGTAATGCGTTCTGGGCCTTTTTCAGTTCACTCAAATCCACGAAACAGGTCCGTATGGCCACGGGCCGGTCATCTTTATATATCAGGGATGGTGTGGCCTGACCGTAAAACGATGATCCGTCCCGGCGATACATTTCAACTTCTACGGGTCCCAGCTCTTCGCCCTGCTGCAGCCGCTTGATCCGTGCGGCTATTTTTGATTTGGATTTGTCAGAGATATGTTTTGAAATGTTGACACCCGCCTCCATCTCCTCTCTCGTATATCCGAACCAATCCAGTCCGGCTTTATTGGCATACAGGACATTAAGCTCAAAATCATACTCCCCCACAGGTATGGGCAACAGCTCAACCATCTGCCGGTATCTTTCTTCACTCTCCTTGAGGTGGGCAGACATGAGCTGCCGGTTCCGGCTCTCCATTTCCAGTACCTCCTGCTGATTTCTGATGGTGGAGAATGCCATGGAAAAGCGCTGGGAAATGATATAGGCCTGCAGAAATAAAAAAATGAACAGCGCCAGCGGGACATAATAACCGGTCCAGATGACCAGGCGTGAGTATAGAATGTCATTGATGACAGCCACCAGGAAAATACAAAATCCCGCCAGAAAGATAAGCGCCCCCTGGCGATTCCGGTTCACGGCGAAATATACCGGGAAAATACCAAATATCAAAAGGCACAGGATGAATACCTGGTAAGGGCCAAGTGTCAGTGAAAACCACCGTGAAGGCAATATGATCACCAGCAGGGCAAACAGCAGACTGACCCCGGTAACCGCTTTGGGCAGTTTTTCCGGGATCTCCTGGGGGAACATCCCCCTGACGTAAAGAACAAAAAGCGGGACACAGGCATACAATGACAGATACACCAAGCGTATCAGGATCCCAAAATCCAACCCCGGGAATATGCTCATGATATACCGTTCATCCTGAGTGATGATCCTCAGGGCCATCACCAGGCAGAACAATCCGAAATACAAGGGTGAACGATCTTTTTTCCTGAGGCAGAACAGTCCGATATGATATAGACCAATGATGCAGATGGCACCGAACAGCAGTGACGATATCACCAGTGCCCTTTCCCGCTTGGCAAAGAGCTGTTCTGCCTTTCCGATGCGGATGTTCTCCCACATCCCCCCCTTCCAGTGGTGGAAATTGGACACGTGAATGACCAGATCGATCACATCCAGTTTACTTCCAATCAGTGCAACCCCCGGTGAATAGGAGGGAATTGTATCGGCCTTAGTACTGCCCGGAACACCGGCCTGGTAGGCCGGCTCTCCATTGACATAGGCCCGGAACGCGGTGGCCATATCCAGAAATTTAAGTCCCAGACAATCCTGGGAGGGGTCGATAAGAATCCTGACACGGTAACTCCCGTGGCCGATACCGTCAATTTTCCGGCCATCCATACGAAACCGGTTCCAAAGACCGGGCGCCTCGATTAACCCGTGATGATGATCCTCCGCCTTTTTAGTATTGACCGTATCAGGGGATTGATTTTGAACCGGTATATGCTGTTTCCAGTAAAACTCCCACTGGCCCTTTAATGATACCGGTCCCTGGGTTGAGAAATTCCACTGGCGAAGGTCGATCATCCCTTTGCTTATCCTGGGCGGCAGGGAAGACGATGGCTGTCCCGTACAGGATACCATTGCAAAAAGGAAAAAAAGAAGTACAGTCGCAGCAGGCAGCGAATGTCTCGGCAGATGTGGCAACCCCAATCCTTATCTGTGATGTGTCATCGGTTCAGTGCTCCGCAGTATCTAACGATTTATACAGTGAGTCAAGGGAATTGTGACTGCAGACTAATATCCGGTTAACTCCATATACCCCATGCCCGGGTTTTGATGACCCGTCACTGTCACCGCGCCTTCCCAATAGGTAAAACGATGATGGTGCTCCTGTGCGTTGATCACCGGCACTACCTCCAGGCGCATATCGCTTGTCGGAATATCAATGACCCACTGTGACGGATAGGTTTTGCCGGTTACCGGGCTGGTCCAGAAACGGGTGGCCCGGATCTTGAAATCATCATTCCCGAGGATGTTCTGACTGGCGTCTGGATCGGAAATCGCGCCAAATGAATACCCGTTGGCTGTTCCGTCCTTTTGCCTGACCTGGCAGACCATGATATCCGTCCCGTCATCCAGATGGATGGCGAACCAGTCCCACCCGACTACATCGTCGCTCAGTGCAGAGGTACTCCATTCGTGATCAAACCATGAGGTCCCCTTGACCATGAACGATTCACCGTCAATGCGTATCCGGCCGTCTGTGGCCCAACGGGGAATGGAATAATAATGGGATGCATTGGACGGATCCTGCCCTTTTGGGCTGAACCCGTTCCGGCCCTGAAGAAGTATGGGTTTTGATGCGGTTAATTTTAATGCCAGGTGAACCCCGTCCTGACGGGCCGAAAGTGATACACCGTTAGCATTTTCACGGGTTTCCCAGTCATCTATCCACACCCTGAAGGGCACGGCTTGAGCACCGGCGATCATCAGGCTTTCCCGATTCATCCGGTCAAAGGAGTGGAATTTGTTGGATTGGGTGTCGGTCAGAGCAAAGTGGGCAAAAAAGATCTGGCGGGTCTGCCACCCGTTGGTGTCCAGGGGCTCGCCGCAGGACAGCGCCTGCCTGAAAAAGGTGAGCTGGTAACCGAAATGGCGGCCCGATTCGTCAAACAGGTTTCCGGTGTAATACCACCACTCGGTTCGGTAATTGTCATGGGCACCGAAATCATCAGGGAACCTGAGTTCAGTGGCCGGATCAGCGCGTTTAAAACAGTCCGGCTCAGTTCCTTGTGATAATGCCTCCAGAATATTTACAGACGGAGGAGTTCTCTCTTCAGAACAGCCGGTGAGCACTAAAAGAGCGGTAATTAGATACAGGGCTGATTTGATAACAGGGTTCATGTTGGGGTTACTCCATTCTCATGGCATCCGGGATATGGATATTGCCTGCGCGTACCGCCGGGAATATGCCGGAGAGTCCTGCGGCCAGGATGGAGATCAGCATGGCCCAGGCCAGAATCTCCCAGGAAAAGATCATCTCATAGGTCCAGCCAAAGGATCGCCGGTTGACCACATGGATCAACACCCATGCCAAAAGGCTGCCCAGCGGTATGGCCAGGATACCGGCAATCAATCCACAAACGCTGCATTCCATGATCAGCATGAGGGACGTCTGGTGCTTTTGAAACCCGCAGGCACGCAATATGCCGATCTGACGCGACCGTTCCATCACCATGGTCATAATGGCATTCAGGATACCGGTCAGCGCCACTACGGCGGTCAGGATCTGCAGGGCCGTGGTGATCAGAAATGTATTCTCAAACACGGCCAGGATACCCGCCTTGATATCCTTTCCCGAAATGACGCGGATGAATTGCCCGCCGGGGATATCACTTTCCCGGGCCATCTGCCTGATCCGCTCAATGATCTGGTTGACGGCACGGTTGTCCTGGGCAGTATCAGGTTCTAAAAACAATTGGACCGATGTGATATCCTCATATCCCCAGTATGTTTTCATGGTGTCCCGGCTGACCACCACACGGCCGCCGCCCATGAAAAAGTCCCTGAATATACCGGCCACCCTGAATGTCACCGGCCCCTTCACAGTTTCCAGCTCCACATTCAAATGCGAATGTTCCAGTTGATCCAGTCCGTTGGCATTGGCAAATATCTCGGACACAAAAATCCAGCCCCCATTGAGCAGGGTATCCATTCGATCTTCAGGGGCGGCCCTCCAGGTCCACTGTTTACTGGAACGATCCCTTTCATATGAAAAGATATGCACCTCTCCGGAAGTCTTGGAAAACACGCGATGAATATTGTACGCAGAGATATCAGACACATTGGTCAGGCGTGAAAACTGCCGGACAAGTCCGGGATCCAGCGCCCTGTTCAATTCATCCGTGGATGAGATATGCACATCACCGCCGATATGACCGTCAATCCAGTCTGAAATGCACTGTCTGAAACTTTGAGTCATCACGGAAATACCGATAAACACCGAAATCATCACCATGAGGGACGCCACCAGGATACTGGTCCGGCTCAGTGACCTGACAATACTCCTGATCCCCATTTTAAGACTCACCGGCCAGAAACCGGCCGGAGCGCGTGTCAAAACATGAACAGATATACTCAGCAGAACCGGGACCAGCATGGAGGCGCCGATGAATATCATGAAGACTGCCGGAAAGTCAAAGCCGGGCCCCGGG
>QZLA01000075.1 GCA_004796375.1 Desulfobacteraceae bacterium | reverse complement strand
CGTTGCGGTAGGCATTCATTTTTTCTGAATTCAGGATCTCCAGAATGGAAGTCCGTCCCAGGGTTTCGACCAGGATGCCGGGAATGTAGGACTTGAGAACCAACCATACCAGGTTTTCATCTGAAGTGATCCGGTCCAGGTCTTGGATTACCCGTTCCTGGAAGGAAAATATCTGTTCACTGGTCTCTTCGGACAGGACAAACAAAGGCGTTTCAGGAGAGGCTTCATGGATGCTCAAAAGCATGCGGGTCTCGGCAGCAGCATGATCAGACACGCGGTTGACGATATCCCTTATCAGGGCCCAGCGGGTGTCCACATCTTCCAAGAGCTTTGATTCATAGTCATCCCCAAACAGGAATGCGGTCAGCACCTCGGAGACGGCCGATGAAAACACCCCGCCCTTGTTGGCCGAAGAGTCCTTGATCTGCTTGATTCCGGTGGAAGCGGCAATATAGCGTCGGGCGGCATCGTCAAAAAAGACATTGGCCCCTTCAACAATAAAGCGAAGCGCTTTAAAATTATCAGTAAACGCCTTCACGTTAGATCGGTTGACGGTATCCTTGAACCCGCCGCAGGGAATGAACGCCTGGATATTGGCCTGTTCAATATATTTGCAGTTGGCCGGATCCGTGATGAAGTTGCGGTGGAAGATGGCACCGTCTTCTACCAGGGTGCCGTCGGGAAGGGTGATGTTCTTCCCTTTCAAGGGGACCTGAAAGCCGTTTTTTCCCAGTTTTTCCTTTGGAAATCCCAATGAGTTGACCCTGGGCGAGGTATGGCGCATGAACCCGATCTTCATGAGGGTTTCCCTGTCCAGCCCGTCAGGATCGAACAGGATGGAACCCCCATCAATGATCAGGCAGATCTTTCCCTTGTAACACTGGATTTCATTGGCACCCAGATCACCATCAGGCCCGCCGGTCATCATGAGGTTCAACGCTTCTTCTTTGGCACCGTAGTGGTCAATCAGGGTTCTGAATGCCCCCATGACAGAGGTGGTGGTCATTCCGGAAACCGCAATTTTACCGCCGATCTGCTCCCAGATCTGATCCATATCCCCGGTGACCGTCCGGGTTTCCCCGTTGACCGCCAGTTCGGTGGTCTGACCGTCATTGGCCCATAATCCAAAGATATCTCCGTTTTCCAGGACACCGTAGGTATCATGGGGGATACCAAAACTTTTACCGGTGGTGATGGTGCGCCAGTGGGTGTAACCCCTTTCCCGGGCACGGAATGCCACGGCATCCATCAAGGGTGCAGTGCCTTCATCCGGACCGAAAAAGACCATCTCAGGCTTGCCGTAGTGGTCTATCACATGCCGGTCTGAAAGCATGAGGTCCATGATCCCTTCGGTATAATCGTTCAGGGCTTCCATCCCGTAGGATGCATACAGGGGGTGGGGGACCACCACGCCCTTGGAGCCGCTTTCGCAGATATCCTTGTGCTTGAGGCGCTGGGCCTTCGGACCCAGGGCATAATTCAGGAGCACGGCGTTGTCCAGTTCTGCCGGGTGGTTGGCCGGTGTGACCCGGATCATCCGCAGGCCCCCCCTGGCGATGTCGTCCGCCCTCAGGTGTGTGCCGCACGCATAGTGCCCATTGGCAAAAAAGATACCGAATACGAACTGGTCAAATACCAGGGGATCCAGGATACGGTTGTCCAGCCTGAATGAAAAAGAGCGTTTTTCAGGTTTATAGAAATTGGTCTTGAGGGTGGCTGGAATAAATTTGAACATGAAGGAGAAAATATCATGTCCCAGTGGATCATCCATGAACCTGACATCCAGTATCCGCTCAAAGGCGGTCCATTCCTTGGCCAGATCCGTGTCACTCAGTTCTCCCGGGCCTGCCGGGTTGAATTTGAGGTCAAACAGCCGGTACAGGAATTTGAGCAGGTCAGGGTGGGCAAGGGCGGTTTCCCTGATGGTCCGGGATACATAGGTGAACTTGTTGGATTCATGGATGCGGGAGGCAAAGGTGGCCTTCTGGTCCGCATTGTCAAGGCTTTCAATGATATCCCTGTCACTTTGCTTGCCGCGTTCCTTGTAAATGAACATATGGGCAAAATCAATGGTATTGCCCGCAAACAGCATCTCTTTGAAGGTGATCAGACCCTCGATATACAGCCGTGTAATATCATTGACGGAAAAGCTCAAAAAGGCTCTCAAATCGTCGATCAACTCCTGTTCCCGGCTCCTCGACAGCTCCCCTTTGACGTAAAGGGAGCAGATGGAGGAGGGGACCATGGCTTCGGTGGCATAGGGTTCCCAATACGCCCGGGTAATGACCAGGCCGTGATCGGCGAACAACTGCCGCAGGACCGCCATCTGGGGGCGTTCAAAATCGGAATTGAACATGAAGCGGATCTCGCCGATGTCAGAGAGGTTGAATACCTCGATGACCGGGATGACCGATCCGGTTGCGGCTTCAAGAAACTTTTCATAACGGTTCCGGGTCAGTCTCGGTGTCTGGATATAATCCTGATCCAGGCCGAACAGGAACTTTGATTCTGAAAACCGGTCCTTGGAATAATCGGCAACGGTTTCCGACCGGAACATATAGGTGTAATAAGACTTATCCGGGTTGTAATAATATTCTCTTCGATGACCGACAAGCTGCTTGTCAAGCAATCTTTCCAGGGCCTCCCGGGTTTCACGGGTGGCGATGCGTACCCGCTGGGTCTGGCTGCTGTGGCTGGTACCCAGATCGATGTCTGCAACCCATGAGGTGAGTTCGACCTGGTCTCCCTGAATCTTGAGGCTCCTGGCAATGGAGGCCAGGATATGCTTGAGGGAATCCTTGGTTATGGTTTTGAAAAAATAGTTGGGCAGGCCGAGATCGTTGAGCAGGATTCCGGCAGCACGGTTGATACAGTTGGCCGTGACCAGACCCTCTGAAGCCAGATCAATCACTGCTTCATAAAGAATACTGGGGTTGAGATTAACGGTTTTGGCCTGGTTGATAATGGTGGCGCCTGCTGAAACAGGGCTTTCAATATGGCTTTCCATGGGCTCTCTCCTGAGCACCCCTGGCAAAGATGCGGGGCGGTTGTTAAATGAATGGAATCGTTGAAATTAAACGGGTTCCGAACGACTTGTCATTTATCTCTTTCGCCCATGCTCTTACCTTTTTAATCAGGCCGTGTCAATCAAAATCATGGGGTTATTTCCCCTTAAAACAGTGTGTTGAGGCGGGCAAGCATGTCATGGTGATCCCGGGCGATTTGGTGGGCCCTGTCCAGGCCGATTTTTTCGAAACAGATGGTATCACCCGGGGTGGTCTGTGCGACCCTGCCGATGTCGGCAGAGATGATCGTGGCGATCTTGGCATACCCCCCGACGGTCTGCTCCACCAGGAGAATAATGGGTTGTTCATCCGGCGGGATCTGGATACTGCCGGGAACCGACGGTTCTGAGACAATACTGCCGGGCATGCCTTCTTTTATGGGGATGTTGTGACCCATGAGGCGGTATCCCATCCGGTCGGCCTTGGCCGACACCATGTAGGCAGATGAAAACAACGTATCCATCCCACGGTCAAAGTGGTCATCCTGGGGGCCTGGAATGGCACGGACCACCACTTCGGTCGGGTATTCGGGTATGTATTCATCCGGCAGGGTCCAGGGAGAGGACAGGAGGCCGGATCCATTCCGTTTGATCACATCATCGGCCTGCAGGGGGCGGCCTGAGAATCCGCCGATGCGGCCGCCGACATAGGTGGAAAGACTGCCCATGATCCTGGGCAGGTCCGGGCCGCCGCTGAACCCCAGATATGCCCGGCACCCGGATTCAACCTGGCCGATGGCAACCAGGTCTCCCGGTTCGACGCGGATGGTGCACCACTGCGGTTTAGGGTCTCCATTGACAGACAGGTTCATACGGGCGCCGGTCAGGGCAATGTCCATGGCGCTGAGCACTTCAAAGGAGGGTCCCATGACCGTAAGCTCAATAACAGCGGCCAGGGTGGTGTTACCCACCAGCAGGTTGGCTGTGTGATATGCAAACTGGTCCAGGGCACCGGACAGGGGAACGCCCATATTCTGGAACCCGGTCCTTCCCTGGTCCTGTATGGTGGAATATCCGCCAGGTGTGACAATTTTTATGGCATCCATTATCCCTGCTCCTCCTGCTTGATCCGGTGATATTCCGCGTCAGATACGGGAATAAACCGGATGCTGTCTCCGGCCCGGTAAAGAAAGGGGTTCTCCCTTTCCGGTGCAAATAACCTTAACGGTGTCCGGCCAATGATCTGCCATCCTCCAGGGCTTTCAATGGGATACATGCCGGTCTGATTGTTGGCGATTCCCACAGAACCTTGGGGAACGGCCATTCTTGGAGTTTTCAGGCGGGGGGTAAACAAGCGCTCATCAAGCCCGCCTAAAAAACAGAATCCGGGTGTAAACCCCACCATGTAGATCAGGTACTCGGGCCGGCTGTGAATTTGAATCACCTCCTGCTCAGCCAGTCCGGAGGATGACCGGACATTATCCATATCCGGTCCGTATTCGCCGCCATAGCATACCGGGATCTCAACCATCCGGCCGGCGGTGATATCATCCGGTTCAGTGTCCTTCATCTTCCGGGTCAGATCCATCAGGATGTCCGGTGAAACCATGCAGGGATCATAGATAAAGAGCAGGGACCGGTAGGTGGGAATGATCTCTTTTACCCCTTGGGGCATTTGGGAAGCAAATCCTCTGGCCACGGCCCTGACCCTTGCGTTGATAACGGGATCGATACCTTCTCCGAACTCGGCAATGAGTCCGGTATCTCCGGCAGTCCTGAATACCGGGTTACTATCACTCGTTTTCATTTTTTTCCTTCACTTCCGGTGATCTTGAGTTTTTTAAGCCGTGCCCATGGGCATGACCTTGATCTGGTTGGCTTCCAGGGTGGTTCTGATGGTTTTCACCAGCTCAACCGCGGTCTGGTTGTCCCCGTGGACACACAGGGTCTGGACCTCGAGTTCGATAACAGACCCGTCCACAGCTTTGACAAATCCATTGGCCATGTCCAGGGCGCGTTTGGCCACCACCTCGGGATCAGAAATGACTGCGCCGGGTTCCTTTCTGGAGACCAGGGTGCCTTCCGGAGTGTAGGCCCGGTCTGGAAAGGCTTCATACACCACCTTGAGGCCCAGTTGTTCTCCAACCTTTCTCATCACCTCTCCCTTTTTTCCGGCCAGGGCCACAAATTTCAGACCCGGCTCCAGTGCCATGATCCCTTGGGCAACAGCTTTGGCCACCGGTTCCTTTTCCACGGCATCCAGGTACAGTGCCCCATGGGGTTTAACATGAACAAGGCGGGCCTTGTGCACCCTGCAGAACGCTTGCAAGGCGCCGACCTGGTAGATGAGATATGCGCGGATCTCTTCAGCGGACAGGGCCATGCTTCGTCGACCGAATCCCAAAAGATCAGGGTAGCCGGGGTGGGCACCGATGCCGACCTTGTGATCCACGGCCATATTAATGGTTTTTTCCATGACCTGGGGATCACCGGCATGCCATCCGCAGGCGATGTTGGCTGAGCTGATATGGGCCATGACCTGGTCATCCATACCGGTTTTCCAGTTACCGAAACTT
>QZLA01000043.1 GCA_004796375.1 Desulfobacteraceae bacterium | reverse complement strand
ATCCCCTTCTCACTGATTTTGGCGATGATCCGCATGATATCCTTGAGCTCTCCTTCACTTAAGCCCGAGGCCATTTCATCCATAAACAGGAGTTTGGGGTTGCTGGCCAGGGCACGAGCCAGGTCCAGGCGTTTGAGCTGAACCGTGTTGAGCTGCTCTGCCACCACGTTCTCATCCATTGGGAATTCAACGAATTCAAGCATCTCCCGTGAATGGGCGACGGGATCCTTGATCGATCCCGGGTCATTGCCGAAAACGGTGGCGGTCATCACGCTCTCAATGGCCGTCATTTTGGGGAACGGGCTCGGGATCTGGAAGGTTCGTGAGAGGCCTTTGCGGCACATTTTTTCAGGCGTCAGGCCGGTGGTATCTTCGTCAAAGAACTTTACCGTCCCCGAGGTCGGCGGGTTCAGGCCGGATATGGCATTGATGAATGTGGTTTTGCCGGCACCATTGGGTCCGATCAACCCCAGCACATCGCCTTCGTATAAAGTCATGGAGACGTCATTTACTGCGGTTAACCCGCCAAACCGCTTGGTCAGGTTACTGGTTTCCAATACAATCATTTCAGCCCCTAAAATTGAATTAAATAGAAATCAGACAGAGGGTACGGGTGGGTACCCTCTGTCTCCCGGTGAGTCGGGCTAATTTATTTTTGCTTGAAATCTGCTTCTTTCCAGTCATCCGGGAAAATAATGCTGCCTTTACCCTTCTGGTACTGGAGGATCGGGAAGAAATAGGCATCCGGTGCAACTACCATATCGGGCATGGTGTCGCCGGTCCACTTGTACTCGTTCATGATGATGGCGCCGTCTTTTTTACCGTAGGTCAGTTTTCCGGTATTGACTTCATCCACCATGGTCTTGTGGATGGTGGTTTTGTCCAGTGCCCCGTGGAGCTCGTTGGTCCGCTGGAGCAGTTTGATGAACATGCGGATGCCGTCATAGGAGAGGCCGCCGGCAGAGGGGCTCGGGTTAAACCCGTATTTGGCCTTTACATCTTTGGCCCACTGTTTGGCTTCTGCTGTGGTCAGCTGGGGGATACTGTCCAGCACATAGTTGGATGCCGGTCCGGTCATTTTGTACCAGTCGCCGATCCATCCGAGGCCAGAGGCCACGATGACGCTTTTCAGGCCGATTTCGGTGGCCTGCTTAACAAGTGCGGTGATAGGGGGAGCAGATGCTGAGGTCCCTGCCACAACCGCAACCCCGTCTTTTTTATATTTGGAGAGCAGGGGATAAAAATCGGTCTGGGTGACGGGAAAATATTGCTCGGAGTGAATCTCCCACCCGCTGTCCAGAAGTGCTTTCTTATAGGAACCACCGGCGGAACGCCCCCAGTCGGTATCCTCGCCGTAGATGGCGGCCAGTTTTTTCTTGGGTTTGAATGCACCGGATTCAATGGCCTTGTTCAAAGCGACAATGTAATTTTTTTCAAGTTTTGCCGGTACGGGCCAGCCTTTGCCGCCCCAGTAGGAGTATTTTGCGGGATCCGCCTGCCATTTTTCGTTGACCACTTCCGAGGCCCCGAATCCGAACATGTGGGGCACCTTGTACTGGGCTGCCACATCCATGACGGCAATGGCTACGGAGGAGTGCCAGTTGAGCACACCCGCCTGGATTCCCTTGCCTTCAACAGCTTCGGCGTAAGCGCCGGAAGCTTTGGCCGGATCGGACTGGGAATCAACCCATACCGGTTCAATCTTGTAGTCCCCCACGGTGTAGTTAATGGTATCCAGGGCCATTTCAACCGATGCCTTGAACTCTTTACCGGTCTGTGCGGATGGTCCGGTAAACGGACCGAGAATACCTATTTTCAGTGTCTGGCCGGCGGCAAACACCTGAGCACTGCAAAACAGGCAGATCATTGATAATGCGATAACCATCATCCTTCTTTTAGTCATGATTTTCTCCTTTAATTGGTTTGTTTAAGATCCGTTCTTGGCCGGCATCTGTATACCGGCATATCCGGTATCGAGACCAGGTGGTTTTGACCCCGATGCTGTCGGTTAAGTAAAATACGGTGCTTCTATGTGTGTCTCCTCCTCTTAAACGCGTTCTTTGCAAACGCCGCTGGTGCTCTTGTGACAGAATCCTTTGGGCGCTATTTCCAGTGGGCCTGCATCCGGTCCAGTTCCGTGATGATATCTTGCGGCAATGGTTCGGGCCGGTGAGTCATTTTTTCAAGGGTAATTTCTTTAAGGCGCTCTTCCAGCTTTTTGGCACCACGGGTTTTCCAGTTTTCATAGACCTCACGCTCAAACAGGTCGGAGTATTTAACCGTCCTAAAGTGGGCCATGGTGTGGGGATCTGCCAGGTAGTGGCCACCCGGCCCGACGCGTTCGATTACATCCAGTGCCATGGTTTCATCGGTCATTGGAATGCCGTCCATAAAATGTTTGACCGAGGTGACAATATCATTGACCAGGACCATGAACTCTGGTGAAACCAGGTTGCCGTGATCCATCCAGGATGAGCAGTCATGAACCAGTCCCGAGCCTACGGCGGCCGCGCTCAGGCATTGAAAGGCAGCTTCCGCACCGGCCTGGGCGTCGCAGAATTTGGCATCTGTGGCACCGGCCGTGCCGAAAAACGGGAGTTCGTAATACTGGGCCATCTGGGCCAGGGCGCCGGTCATGAGGCTCAGCTCACAGGCACCGTATGAAAATATTGAGGTTTTCATATCCATGATGGTGGTGAATGCACCATAAATAAACGGTGCCCCTGGATTTTTAAGCTGGTGAATGACCAGGCCGCTTAATGATTCCGCACTGCCCTGAATTATTGCACCGGCAAATGTGGCCGGTGCGGACCCGCAGGCTTGGGGGGCAGGGAAGTTTATAAGCGGGATCCTGTTTTCGGCACAGAACAGAACCTTATCCACGGCCGGGTCATAATACACCAGGGGAGAGATGGGTTCAGAGTAGTGGACAATGGTGGGGGCCAGGTCGAATTTGTCCTTTCCTCCGCAGAGCAGGAGGGCCATCTCGTATATATCTTTCGTACTGTTGGTATCTTTGCAGCAGAACACCATGGGTTTTTCACAGAACTGCATGGTGCTTCTTGCCACGACCCGGTCTGCAATATCTGCAGGCACATCATCGGCCATGCCGATGGTCATGCACCAGTCAAACCCGGGAAGGGCGTCACACAGGGCTGCAGTGACTTCCACATGGCGGCTTTCAAAGCGGGACCGCTCACCCGTAGCCGGATCCATGTAGTCGATACAGTCCAGGCTGGGTCCAAAATAGGATTTATCCCGTTCCAGGAATACGGTCCGTTCACCGGTTCGTTTTCCTAAGACGATTCGGGCAGGGGCTTTTCGGATGGCATCTTCCACCATCCAGGAAGGGATGCGGACCCGGTCGCCGGCAACAATGGCGCCGGCAGATGAGAGCAGGTCCAGGGCTTCGGGGTGGGTGATTTTAATGCCGGTTCTTTCCAGCACTTCCAGGGAGGACATGTGGATCTGGCGGATCTGGTCATCATTGATGACCTGGAGCCGGGGTTTAAAATACAACTCATCAGTGTACATGCCCATACCTGCCTCCCTGTGTGTTGCAAAAATGAAATTATGCACGTCTTCAGTGCAACAGGTATGCCAGGTTTTTTCAGTGGTTGTTGTTTTACTTAAATATCTGATTTTGTTATTATTGTTTTAGTTAATTGGGGTCGGGGATTTGGGTGTCTCGTAACATATTTTTTAAATTTTTGTAAAAAATATTTTAAATATAAAATATTTTTTATTTGGAGAAGGGGTGCTTCACACCCGTACAGCGGCCGTTTCACAATATTTATTGTGGGCTTGAAATGGTGTAAAACTTTTACTGACAATAAATTTTACACCTCTGGTCCGGTTGAAGGTCGTGGAACTGAAATTTTTTTTACCCCCTGGCATGCATGTTGCCAGGAATGTTGCCAAAAGCTATGGCATTAAACCGGAATTGATCAGCATGATCAAAATGTAAAGGGTCCCTGCACAGGGACCGGCTTTAAAAAGGAGAGACAAATGAAATCCAGCTATGATGCAATTATTATCGGAGCCGGCATCATCGGATGCTGCACGGCATTTGAGATGGCCAAAATGGGCTATAAAACCCTGAATATCGACAAACTCGGTGAAGCTGGTATGGGATCAACCGCCGGCTCCTGCGCCATCATCCGGCTTCACTACTCCACGCCCCAGGGCGTTACACTGGCCAGGGAAGGGTATTATTACTGGGTGGACTGGCCCAAATATCTAGAGGCGCGGGACCCCCAGGGAATGGCATTTTACAGGAATACCGGCGCACTGGTCATCAAGACGGAGATCAATAAGAATCTGGAGAATGTGAAACGGTCACTGGATGAACTGGGTGTCGGGTATGTTGATCTCGGACCTACGGACCTCCCCCCCTATCTTCCCAATGTGGACACCAACAGTTATTATCCCCAGAAGTGGATTGACGACCCGGATTTCGGCAAACCATCGGGCAAGCAGATTCCCGGCGCGGTCTGGGTACCTGAATCCGGGTATATATCAGATCCCAAACTTTCCACCCACAATGCCCAGGTGGCGGCCGAAGCCAAGGGTGCCGAGTTCCTGTACAATACCCGGGTCACGGATATCATCAAAAAAGATGGCCGGGCCGCAGGTGTCAAACTTGAAGACGGTCAAGAGATCATGGCGCCGGTGGTGGTGAATGTGGCCGGCCCCCATTCGTTCCAGGTCAATGCCATGGCCGGTGTGGAAGAAAAAATGAATATCAAGACCCGGCCCATGAAGCAGGAGGTGGCCCACGTGCCGGCTCCTGAAGGCATGGACTGGGAGCGTGACGGTTACATGCTTTCAGACGGTGACATCGGCTGCTACTCCAGGCCTGAGGTGGGAAACCATTTCCTGATCGGCAGCGAAGATCCGGAGTGCGATCCCAGGCTTTGGGTGGATGATCCGGATGATTATGACCGGAATTTTACGGACCAGTACCGGTGCATGGTGATGCGCGAGGCCATGCGGGTCAAGGGCCTGCCCATTCCCAACCAGTACCAGGGGGTGGTGGATCTCTATGATGTATCCGATGACTGGATCCCCATCTATGACAAATCAGACCTGCCCGGGTTCTACATGGCCGTAGGCACCTCGGGTAACCAGTACAAGAACGCCCCGGTGGTGGGTGCCATGATGGCCAACTTGATAAAGGCCTGCGAGGGGGGCCTGGATCATGATGCCGATCCGTTACAGTTCCACCTTAAATATCTGAACCGCAGCCTGGATGTGGGGTTCTTTTCAAGGAATCGCGAGATCAACGAAGACTCAAGCTTTTCCGTTATCGGTTGATAAAAAAGGAGGGAAACCATGCGTTTAGGTCTGCATACCTATAGTTTACACCTTCATGGAATGGGTCAGAACTGGGGCGGTGCCAAGCTGTCATGGGATCCGGTCTGGGATATCTGGGGATTGATGCAGGAGGCTAAAGCACTGGGCCTTAACGGCCTTCACCTCACGGCTGTGGACCTGGGCAGCCTGGATGAGGCCCACCTGAAGAGTGTCAGGCGGGAAGCAGAAAATATGGGGCTGTACCTGGAGTACAATTTTTCCCTGGATGCCTCTACCTATGATGACCGCCTGACCAACTCCATCGACCAGGGTATTGCCATTGCAGAGACCATTGGTTCAGATATCGGCAAGATCAGTATGGATATTCACCGGCCCCATCCGGTGTGCAATTCAGCGTTTCACCCCGAGGTCATCCCCCAGCTGGACCGGGTCGCGGACCTGGTGAAAACCCATGCCCAGGCCGCGCAGAATGCCGGGGTGAGGCTCTGTCTGGAAAACCATACCGAAGCGTTCAGCCAGGAGGTGGTGTATGCGATCCACCGGGTGAATCATCCTTATGTGGGTGCATGTGTGGATACCAACAACTCCCTGATGGTGGGCGAGGATCCACTGACCGCTGTCCAGGCCCTTGCACCGCTGGCGTTTACCAACCATTTCAGTGATCATGCCATCGTGTTTGATCAGTATGGGTGCCGGATCACCGGTGTTGCCACCGGAACCGGGGATGTGCCCATGAAGGAAGCCTACCGGATCATTTCCGGGTGCCCGGCCATGGAGCGGCTCAACCTGGAGGTGGAGTTTGATCCGGGCCGTCACGATATGGCAGAGGCCCGCCGCCTGGAATATGAAGCGGTGGTGGAAAGCATCCGGTTTGCCCGGGAGGAGCTTGGGGTCTAATCCGCCGCTCGCTTCCTTTGTGTTGAATCCTGATCAGCAGTTCCGAAGGGGTGTTCCCGGGGACTGCTGATCAATGGCCCGGCTGGGTTCACCGGACACTTGAAGATCGGCTGAAGATCGGCAGGATCAGTCAACTGGCAGGCTGATGATAAATTTTGTTCCTTTACCGATGCGGGATTTGGCTTCGATTTTTCCTCTATGATCTTCGGTGATAATAAAGTATGAGACCGATAGTCCAAGGCCGGTGCCTTTGCCGACCTCTTTGGTGGTGAAAAAGGGCTCAAAGATCCGTTTCAGGTTTCGCTCTTCTATGCCCGGCCCATTGTCTTCGATCTGGATACACAGCATCTGCCTGTGATTGTCCAGCCAGATTTTGAGCAGGAATACCGGTTGCGGGATTCCGGCCTCATACATGGCCTGGGCGCCGTTATTCAGGATATTCAGGAAGACCTGCTGGATCTTTGCCGCCTCACACGCAAGCAACGGCAGATTCTCCTGGTACTCCTTGATAATATGTATGGACCTGAAATCATATTTCCGTTTCAGGCTGAAATCGGTCCCGGCCAGCTCAAGGGACCGATCCAGGAGTTTGGTGATGTCAGAAGGTGACCTTTGGGCATCGCTTTTCCTTGAAAAACTGAGCATGTTTTCTATGATATCTGCCATCCGGGCACCGGTGATCTTTATCATTTCAAGCATTTCAGGGATGCCCCTTTTTTCCAGATACTGTTTCATCATGCCCATATCCAGGCCAACCTCTTTTGCGGTTTCAATATTTTTAGGCATCGAATCGTCCAGTATCCGCCTGGACATGACATCTGCATTCTGTATCATTCCTGCCAGGGGATTATTGATTTCATGGGCCATGCCGGCGGCCAGGCCGCCAACCGACATCATTTTTTCAGACTGGACAATCATTTCCCGGGCGCGCCTGGATTCGGAGATGTCTCTTGTGATGCCCAGGATGTGCATCGGTTCTGTCTCGGTTTCCGGCAGGACCCTGGCATGGATGCTGGTCCATATGGGATCCCCGTGTTTAGTGTACTGCTCGGCTTCAAAAATCAGCGGTTCCCAAGCCTTTTTAGAGCCTGATTCAATAAGTTTCAGCCGCTTTTCATACAGCCGGAAAATCTTTTCAAGGGAACCGGGCAGCAAAAGGTCGGCAATGTTTTTTTTCATCCCCTCCTCAACGGTGAATCCCTGAAGCTGGTAGATCGATGGGCTGATATACATGAAATTCAGGTCCATGTCCATGGTCCAGATCACGTCAGCCACATTCTCAGCAATCAGGCGGTACCTTTTTTCACTTTCATTGAGCCGGTCATTAACGATTTTCTGATTCCGGTAAGACACCTCCAGGCGGTCAAGCAGGATGCCAACCAGCAGGCTGGTCACCATGGCGATCAAAGAGGTGTTGACCACAAAGCTGATGTATTTCAAATAGGTGTCTTCGTAGACAGCCGCCCAGGACAGGTTTTCCATTCCGATAAAATGATAACAGCATAATAAAATCGCCGGATTCAACAGGGAAGAGACGATGGCACCCTTTGAACCAAAGAACAGGGCGGCCATGACGGCGTTCATGACCAGCCATGCCGAGCGTGCATAGTGGGGACCCAGCTGGATATAGTATGACAGGGCCATGATATACAGGGTGATCAGCCAGCACATTCCCCAGAATCGATAATTTCTGGATCGAATCGTGATGCGGAGGATGAAAACTGAACACACGAGCACTGCCAGGGCTATCAGAAAGTACTGCTTTTCCTCCAGAAGGATGGGGATGCTGAACAGCATGGAAAACGGGATCAGGACAAGGCCGAAATAAAAAATGGTATTGGCCAGCCAGGTTCTCCAGTCCGACAGTTCAAGTGAATCACTTGGTGTGAGAAAACGCTTTATTCTGTTAAAGGCGTCGATAATTCTATCATGCATGTTTTTTTGCGTCAGGTTCAAAGTGTGCGTTCGTGATATAGAGATTACACGATAAACCGAGTTATTGCAAAAACAAAGCGAAGTTGGAAGACCCTTTGTATTTAAAAATCGTGAACATTTGCGATTAGATTATCTTTATTCATCTGAATCCTGATTGAAAATCTTGGGAGTGAATATGAATTTAGCGTTGCGTTTGACCTCTTTTGTACTTATTTCTTTAGGGTAAAGCCCGCTAACATACCGTCAATGTATACAATAAGGGAATCGTTATGACCGGTAAACCGACCTGTGAAGACTTGGAATCCCGTGTCTATGAGCTCGAAAGGATGCTCTAGTGGCGTAGAAAAAAAGGTGACGGTCTGAAAAGAAAAGCCCAGGTGATTCTGGAGAAGGGGTCATTTCAAGGTGTTGACTATTCTAAAAAAAGTGTGGACTATCTCATCAATGAACTTCATGTGCATCAGGTAGAGCTGGAAATTCAAAATGAGGAACTCAGGCTCTCCCACAACAGATTGGAACAGTCCAGAGACCGTTTTTTTTCATTCTTCCAGAACGCACCAGTGGGTTACCTGATACAGGATAGTATCGGCATGATTATGGATGTGAACCAGACCTTTTGCCGTATGGTAGGGAAAGATCCTCTTGCATTCATAAACAAACCGGTCACGGAACTGATTGATCCTGCGGATAAACTCATTTTTTATCACGGTACAATTCCTTCTATAAACAGTCCGAAGGGAAATCCATTGAGATTCGATTGTCCAACACCGGAAAGGGGGCATTCAATGCCCGATTGGAGGGTTGCTATCTTGCTTTGGAAGAAAAAGCCCCCCCCCACCTGAAGCCCCTCACCTTTTCATTGCTGTGATGGACGTCACCAATGAGAAACAGGCCGAAACACGTGAACAGCATACCCAGAAAATCCTCCGGGCGATCCGAAATATCACCCAGATGATCGCGTCTCAGACAGATCCATCCCAACTGATTCATCTCGCATGCTCCCAACTGACTGAAAACATGGGTTATCACAGTGCCTGGATGGCCCTTTTTGAGAAACGGGATCGTCGAGTTTCCATGTTTGCAGGTTCGAGTCCGGGCTATGATCATGATATCGCTGTGGTGAAAAAACAGTTGGATCAAGGGGTATTCACCTCGTGCATGAGTCGATCCTTGGAAAAAAGTGATATTCATGTTGTGAGAGATCCCGTTTCCGAATGCCATGCCTGCCCCCTTCATGATGAATATTCGGATTGCGCCGCTTTTGCCCAACGCCTTGAATATGAAGGAAAAATATTCGGTGTTATCACCGTTTCCGTGCCGCGGTCATACGTCGATTACCCGGAGATGCAGGACCTATTTTCTGAAGTGGCCCATGACCTGTCATTTGCCCTTAACGGGATTGAAATGGCACAGGCATTCCGCCAGGCCTCTGAAATCATCGAGCGCAGCCCGGCGGTTGCTCTGGAATGGAAAGCAGAAGCGGGATGGCCGGTCGAATATGTGTCTAAAAACTGCTTCTCGATATTTGGAAGGACCGTTCAGGAGCTCCTGGATAAGGATTTCTCATATGTGGGTATTATTCACCCGGATGATCGGGGCAGGGTGTTAAGAAAGGTCTCTGAGGCAATTTCGGATTCCTCGTGTGAAAGGCTGGTCCATCACCCCTATCGTATCATCCGGCCGGACAACACCGTGCGATGGATCCGGGACACCATCTATATTAAGAAGAGATCGATCCGGCAGGGTTACTCACTATGAAGGCATTGTACAGGACATTACAGAAAAAAAATACAGTGAAGACATCGTTAACATGTTTTTTGAACAGCCCATGAACCTGCACCTGGTTGCCGGGTTGGATGGAACGATTTATAAAGTCAACAAAGGGTGGCATACGATTCTCGGGTACACGGATAAAGAGCTGGAAAGCACCTCGTTCCTCGACTTGGTCCATCCGGAAGACAGGCGAGCGCACCTCTTTTTCAGTTTTTTTTCCTATCTCAGTCTAAATGTCAGGTGGAAACTGGGCCAATGTTTTCTCAACGGCTTCAGTGATGCCCTTTATGGCGTTTTCAGGGGTGGGGTGCTCGCTCACCGTGCGGGTGCTTTTTCCCCGCCACAATAGGGTGTCACTGCCCGGTTCGGTAAAATCGATGATCAGCAACCCTTCATCGTAATCACTGATTTCTGTTCCCGATCGGAGGCCGATCATTCCATGCCGGTGATGAAACCATGATCCGAAACCGATACTGGCGTTGCCAGGGTAGGACTGGATTCTTTTTGTTATCTGGTAGGTATAGGAGATATGGAAATCAGGGGAGTTCTCAAGTGCTTTTGAGAACCCCTTACTTATAAGCGCTTGCTCAACGGCAGTGCGGATCCGCTCATCCGTGAGGGTGGAATCGATCCTGATATCTCCGCTTTTCTCCTGGGTGTCACTTTTCCATGCAAATGTTTTCAACCTGCTGAACTCGCTGCCCGGCCGGTAGTCCTGGCTCACTTCAACGGTAGAACATCCGGAAATGCTCAACGCTGCGAACGCCAGCACGGCAATTAGGGGGTGGACTGTCCTGTTCATGGTATTCTCCTTTTCGGGAAAATATTTAAAGGATGATGGATCGGGTCTGTCTATGGCGATTACTCCAAATATAATACCCGTATCTAAATAAGCAAACGATTTGGCTGATCCCGGCGGATAGCGATGCTTAAACCGGCCGTTTGGGCGCGGCCGGCCCGCAGGCACCACCTCTTCTATGAAGGCCCTTCCATCTGGATTGTCAATAAATTTGGCCTTGGGAAAATAGGCCTCGCTGTAAAGATAATTCGGTGCGATGGCATTGACCGGCATGGGCAGTTCCGTCCGGCAGGAGGTGATCAGGATTGTGGTGATGCGAGGTGTGTTCGGGCAGGTGAGGTTAAGGCGCCCGGAAAGATCCGGGCGCCGGACGGCCGCGCCAGAAGGGGTCGCTGCTATTCTCGGGGGGCGCAGCCGGAAGAGGGGAATCAGGAACAGACCTTTCCCGGATTCAAAATCAGTTTGGGATCAAATGCCTGCTTGATGGCACCGAGCAGGCTCATTCCGGAATCACCCAAAGAGTCTTTCAGGAACGGTTTTTTGGCGTAACCGATGCCATGCTCGCCAGATACGGCACCGCCCAGTTCCCTGGCCTTTTCATACATCCGGTCAAATACCTTTGAGAGCTTGTCGGAAAACGCTGCTCTGTCCATCTGATCCTTGAGGACGTAGAGGTGAAGGTTGCCGTCCCCGGCGTGACCGAATCCCATGATCCTGACATCAAATTCCTCTTTGAGTGTATCCGCGAATTTCACAAATTCCGCGATCCGGTTCCGTGGAACCACCACATCACACTCGTCCATATCAGATGTGGATGCTTTTATGGCCTCGAGAAATGCTCCCCTGGCTTTCCAGATGGCCTCTTTCCGCTCCTGGGTGTCGGCGATGAGCACATCTTCGGCACCGGCATCAAGACAGATGTTGGCGACGTTTTCATAGATACCCTCGATCTCCTCTTTTGAGTTGCCGTCAAAATTCAGCAGGAGATAGGCATTGGCGGAAGAATCCGGGAACTGCATTCCAAGGTACTCCTCTGCAGCCAGTATCACATCCCGCTCCATGAATTCAATGGCTGTGGGAATGGCTTTGGCCTTGATGATTTTGGGGACTGTTTCAATGGCGGAGAACAGGTCCGGGAAGGGAATGAGAAGGCTGATGGCGGTTTTGGGCAGGGGGAGCAGGCGCAGCACCGCCTTGGTGACGATGCCCAGGGTGCCTTCCGATCCCACGATCAGGTCCTTGACGCTGTACCCTGACGAGTTTTTCACCACCTTGCCGCCGAATTCCATGATTTCGCCATTGGGCATGACCACCTCCAGGCTTCGGACGTAATCCCGCGTGACACCGTATTTAACTGCTCTCATGCCCCCGGCATTGGTGTTGATATTGCCGCCGATGGAAGCACTTTTTTCTCCGGGGTCGGGTGGGTAGAACATGTCCCGTTCTTCTACATACTTCATGATCTCCATGAGCATGACGCCGGGTTCCACGGTCAGGGTCAGGTTCTCCTCATCCAATTCCAGAATCTGGTTCATATTGTTCAAGTCGATCATGATCCCTCCGAAAAGGGCGACTGCCCCGCCGACAAGACCGGTTCCCTGCCCTCTCGGGGTAACCGGGATGTCATTCTCATAGGCATAGGTCATGATCCGGGAGACCTCCTGTGTGGAGTTGGCCTTGACCAATACCTCGGGATACCGTTCATCCGCAGACAGCTCATCGCGGCTGTAATCTTCATTGATGGCGTCTTCAGTGAACACCCGGTCCGTGGATGTGATGCCGATCAGGGTGTCAATGTCGTCTCGGGTAACTTTTCTATAGTTCATGGGAGCCTCCTGTTTATTCCGGAATGGTCGTACAGACGTTCTCTTCCGTGGCTTCAATTTTTTCAATCAGGTCCGGCAGGATGTCGTAGAGATCGCCCTGGATGCCGATGTGTGCAATGTCAAAAATGGATGCGCCGGGATCATTGTTGATGGCCATGATCAGGTCGGCGTTAGTCATCCCTGCAGTGAACTGAACCGCGCCGGAAACCCCGCAGGTGATGATGAGTTTGGGCTTAACCGTTCTGCCGGACAGGCCGATCTGGGTTTTCGGGTCGGCCCAGCCGGCCTCGATCAGTGGACGTGTGGCAGCAAGGCGCGCACCTAACAGATCTGCCAGCCGCTGTACCAGTTCCATATCCTTCTCCTGTTTAACGCCACGGCCGGCCACAACAATCACTTCTGCATCTTCAATGCTGGTCGAGGCCTGTTTTGGAGCCACCTCCAGGACACGAATCCTGGATTCCAGCATCTGTTCTTCCACATCGCAGATTGTCACCACCCCTGTCGGGTCGACACAGACCGGGGCAGAGAAAATCTTGTACCGGACAGTGGCAAACTGAGGCCGGTGTGCCGGTGTCTGGATGTGGGCCATGATATTCCCGCCAAAGGCCGGGCGGATCTGATCCAGGTCGGTGTTCTCCTGGACATCCAGGATGGTGCAGTCCGCGGTCAGGCCTGTCCTGAAGCGGGCAGCTGCCCGTGGTGCCAAAGATCTGCCCACGGTGGTGCCACCGACAAGAACGATGGTGGGTTTGTGGCGGTTGATGAAATCCTCCATCACAGCGGTATAGGGTTCAATCCTGAAATGCGTCAGGGCTTCATGGTCATAGACAAAAACTTCGTCCACCCCATAGGCCAGAATTTCATCCGCTTTTTGGGTAATGCCCGCCCCCATGAATACGGCGTAAACCGGATGGTCAATCTTGGCGGCCATCTCTTTGGCTTTTCCGATCAGTTCATAGGTCACCGGGTGAATCTTGCCGTTATCATGGTCTACATATACGGCAATCCCTTTCCACAGGCTCTTGTCCACGACAGCCACAGGGTCGTCCTTGAATTCAAACACCCCTTCCGGGCCGTTTTTTGCACAGAGCTTGCACATTTTGCAGGACGCATTGGTTACCAGTTCTTCCCCCTCCCACTCCAGTGCATTAAAGGGGCAGACCTCAAGGAGGCCGTCACGGTCCTTTATGTTGTTTTGATGAATCTTGATGCTGGCCATGATATCCTCCTAAATGAATTTTTCCGTGATGAGTCGGTCGTGGATCATCCCGACCAATTCAGGGCCGCTGCCCTCCCATGTTTCCCGTTCTGTGTTTGCTTCAGGTGGGAATATCCTGACTACCTGGGTGGGGGAGCCCTTGAGACCGTAACGGGTTTCATTCTGGTCAGTAAAATCTTTCAGGCAGAGTTGGTGAATCGGTCTGTCCTGGGTCGCCTTTTTTAGTTTGAAAGAGGGGAGCCGGGGCTGGTATATGCCCTTTTCCACGGTGATCAGGCAGGGGAAGGCAATTTCAACGGTTTCCACCGCATACGGCAGATCCATGTCCACCACAATGGCCTCCGCTTTAATTTCCCTGATCCGGATCACATTGGCCACATGGGGAATACTCAGGAATTCAGCAATCTCGGGTCCCACCTGGGCGGTATCCCCATCCGTGGTCTGCTTGCCGCAGATGATCAGGTCGGGCATACCCTGGGCAGCAATCCCTTGTGACAGGGTGTATGCCGTGGACAGAACATCGGCGCCGGCAAATTTTCTGTCGCTGAGCAGCAGGCCGTCATCCGCACCCATCATATAGGCTTCCTTGATCACTTCGGATGCCTGGGGCGGTCCCATGCTGATGACCCGCAGTTCTGCGCCGTTTTTTTCTTTGATTTTCAGGGCGGTTTCCAGGGCGTAAAGATCATAGGGGTTCATTTTGGACTCAATGCCGTCCCGTTTCAGAACCCCGGTTTCCTCATCGACTTCCACTTTGGTGGTGCCGGGTACTTGTTTGATGCAGGTGGTGATCCGTAACATGTTTCCTCCATTTGACCATACCAATTGGGATGTGGTCCGGGTTGGTAATGAAGATTTATCCTATAATCTTGCTTCAAGTTATATGGTAATACCAATTTCAAATTGGTTGTGTCAAGAAAAAAAATTGAGATAATATTAATAATAATTAATATGTTATGTGGAGATTTTGGTTTTTTATAATACCAAAAAAAATCTTAAGTGCAGAAAATATGATGGTTTGTGAGAATTGGTACTACCAATATACCCAATAGGAAATGTGCCTCTATGTGGAAAAGTATTGACCCGGTGTTTTACCAAGGGCTTTTTTAAACATTGAAATAAACGCGCTTGGACTGTCATACCCCATTTCAAGGGCAACGGTGGTCACGGAATCATTGGTTGCCAGCCGCCGGAGGGATTCAAGGATTCTGATCTGCTGCCGCCATTGCCCGAAACTCATGCCGGTCTCCGTGTGAAAAAGGCGTGTGAGTGTCCGCCGGGTGGCGCCAACCGATTGGCCCCATTCATCAAGCGTCCGCTTGTCTCCGGGGTTTTGCGACAATGTTTCAAAGATTTGTTTTAGCCGGGCCTCTGTTGGAATTGCCAGGTTCAGCGGTTTGACATCCATATGTTGAATCTGATCTAAAATGACGGCTATGATTCGCTCCTCAGGGCTGTTCAACGGATATAGGTCGGGCATCTTCACTGCACAGAGGATTAATTCCCGCATCAGCGGTGTCACGGAAATGACACAGCAGTGATCAGGCACACCGGTACAGCAGCCAGGCTCAATGTAGAGGGTTCTCATGGACAGGTGACCCGAAGCCCTGATTTCATGGAGGGTTCCGGCAGGTATCCAGACGGCCCGGTAGGGTGGAACCACCCAGATACCCTGGCCGGTATTCACGGTCATGACCCCTGCTGATGCATACAGGATCTGGGACCGGATGTGCTGATGGGGCTCTATGACATGCCCCGGAGGGAACTCTTTTGCCATACCCACGACAGGGCGGGGAAGTTCCATGATGTCCTGGAGGGTGTCATTCATATTGTTTTGTCCCATTTGAGATATTAGTTGTCATTTTAACGCAAGAAGTATCTTAACATATCATGCTACCATCGGGACAGCATATAAATGATAATCAAAAGAGGAATGGGATATGAGAAATAAATTGATTTGGATATTATCCTTGGGGCACATGGTGACGGATATCAATCAAGGGGCGTTGCCGGCCTTGCTGCCGTTCTTTATCGCTGCATGTGATCTGTCATACACGGCCGCCGCCACCATTGTGCTTGCGGCCAACCTGGCTTCGAGTATTATTCAGCCGCTGTTCGGGTATGCTGCCGACCGGTTCTCAAAACCCTGGCTGTTGTGGGCGGGCCTGCTCCTGGCAGGAATCGGCCTTGGCATGACTGGGCTTTTTGAAAATTATCCCCTTATACTGGGCCTGGCAATTGTCAGCGGGATCGGTATTGCAGCGTATCACCCGGAAGCGGCAAAACAGGTGAATGCGCATTCTGGCAGCCGGAAGAATACGGCCATGAGTATTTTTGGTGTTGGGGGAACCATCGGATTTGCCATTGGTCCTTTTTTGGTGACATCCGCCATGATCTTCTGGGGTTTGAAAGGTACACTCATCCTGATTGTACCGGTTTCCATCATGGCATTATACATGATCAGCCAAGTCTCAAAACTCGAGCGGGTTGAAGGGAAAAGCGATTGTCAGGATTCCGGTGCAACCGGTCAGGTGGGGACCGAAAACTGGCCCGCATTTACTCAACTGACACTGGTCGTTATCGGCAGATCCATTGTGTTTTACGGCCTGAACACCTTTATCTCCCTCTATTGGATCGATCATCTGCACCAGTCAAAAATAATGGGATCAACCGCTTTAACGATTTTCGCCGTATCAGGGGTTTTAGGGAACCTGATGGGCGGTACCCTTGCAGACCGGTTCGGATCGAAAAAAATTCTGCTGTTCGGGTTTGCCGGCCTGGCAGTTCTTTTGCCGCTTTTCTGCATGGTGGATCATGCCATGTTGTCTCTGTGCCTGGTGTTTCCCATCGGGATCATCCTGTATGCCTCCTACAGCCCTTCCATTGTTCTGGGGCAGAGTTACCTGCCCAACCGGGTGGGATTGTCTTCCGGGGTAACACTGGGTGTGGCCATCTCCATCGGGGGCGCTGCAACACCCATCATCGGGAAAATCGCAGATGCTTACGGTGTGTGGGCCGGAATTATGAGCCTGGCCTGCCTGCCGCCGATCCTGTTTGCGCTTGCGATGGGTTTGCCCGAACCTCAGCCGGGTGATGATACGATCAACCGTGTAACATCGGCTGACAGCGGTTCAGTCCTGAACTCAGATGGTCAATGATAACCCGACAGCATCCTGGGGGCAGACCTGGAAACAGCTGCCGCATTCATCACAGCGGGATCCGTCCACGCGATGGGGTTCCCCGGGAATGATCGCCTTGAACGTACAGACCTCAAAACACTCTCCACAGGCGATGCAGGCGTCCGGGTCGATCCGGGCACCGGCATTGCTGAAGGTTTCGCCGCCAAAGGCAAACCGGGTCCGCAACACCTTGTGGTCCCGGTGTGTCATTTCAAAATCAAAATCGAATATCTCCCCCTTGCCCTGATGGATGCAGAAAAACCGCATCGCGGGGTACCGGGATGCATCCTCGAGAAAATATTGATGGATGCCGCTGCCGGCCGCTGCTTTCTCCTTGACCTCGCTTTCAAGGATTTCACGGGCCTGGCCCGTGATCCTCAGAGTAAATCCCGGGTCCCACGTGGGTTGGCCGACTGCATTCTTCCCGGTTTTACGACTGGAGGGATAGATACCGCACAGGGAGACCTGGGGATTTTCCTTGAGCTGCCGGTAAAAGGGTTTCACATGCATGGTCAGGAAGTAGATACCTTCCTCATCAATGCCGCAGATACTGATGATACGGCTATGCATGGTGTCTTTGTCCAATGTGGTCATGGTGACAGACCCGATTTTTTCCAAGGCCTGTTGAATGTCACTGTTGATCGCCATCATTTAAATCCGAATTTGCCGTTTGTGTTCTGCCGCTTGTTTTCCGGGAGAATGGTTTCGATCACATCCCAGTGTTCGGCAATTTTCCCATTTTCAAACCGGAAAATATCAAATCCGGCCTTGGGTCCGAAAAAGTCGTATTCCGTATGGGTGAATACATACATGCCGTCTGAAAATGCCCTCAGGACATTGACTTTTATACTGCCCTTGGGGATGTGCTGCATCAATTCGCCAAATCCGGCGAGGCCGTCTTTGACCATCAGGTTGTGCTGGATATACTTGTCAGGATTAATATGTCCAACAGGTTCAGGGTCTCCGGTTTCAAGACTGTTTAAAAGCGCGACCGCTTTCTCCCTGTTGGTCAATTCCGTCCGGCTTTTCCCGGGGTCCTGGATCGATGCGCAGGACACCAGGAGCAAAACTGCAAAACAAATGACATAGATTTTATTCATGTTGATCTCCTTGTCTATGGGGTTAAAATCTGGAGAACAACATAACCCGGACAACAGGGGGCGGGTAGGTTCATCCCTGTCGCATAATGGTAAATCTCGAACCGGTGTCTAGATTTTCAACGACTGCTTGAATTTAGCAGGAGTGGTCCGGGTGTGTTTTGAAAAAAATTTGACAAAATTGGTGGGCTCGTCAAAGCCCATCTCATAGGCCAGTTCTTTGATTGAGAATCCTGTGGTGGCCAGGTGCCGCTTGATTTCAAGGATCACGTGCCCATCGATGAACTGCTTGGCCGTATGACCGGCAATGCGTTTGCAGACAGCATTCAGGTGTTTGTAGGAGATGCCCATCTGCTGGGCATAATCCTTGGCATTCTTTGTCTCTTTATAATGCTGTTCTATAAGCCGCTTATACTCCATGAATGTGAGGATGGTTTCAGTGTTTGAATTGTCCGGAATCTGCCCCTGTTTGAATCGTTCGATTTTAAGTAAAAAAATTTTCAGGTGCAATTTTAGCAGTTCCTCCCTGGCAAAGTCATCCGGGTGTTCATACTCCTGTGTCAAGCCCCTGATCAGGTTTTCAAACATGGGGCGTTCATGTTTGCCAGGTGTGATGACCGGTTGATGGAGATGGTAATTATATAATTTGTGAAGCGACAGAATGTCGGAGTGGATCAGGTGTTTGGACAGGAAATCATCCGTAAACATGATCAAAAAACCATCCCAGGAGGCGGTGAAGTCAAAGGCATGCACCTGGCCCTTTGACACCAGGATAATGCTGCCCTGATCAAAGGTGTAGGGCAGAAAGTCGATAAAATGGGTCCCGCTTCCCCGGGTGACCACCATGATAATATAAAAGCGGAGCCTGTGGGGATTGCCCGGTGAGTGATCCAGATGGTCACGCCGTTTTAAAAGAGATGCAAACCGTAAGATTTCTATCTCTGGTTTGTCAGACCGCTTCAGGAAATCCACCTGGGGAATCGATTGATTGGTTTCCGGTTCCATGGAGGGTATTATGGCTTATAATCCGTGGTTTGGCAAATGGATGCCGTCTGGGGTCGCTCAGTTCGGCTTTTCTCCCTTTTTCCAGCAGATGACCACCAATACAACGGTCAGCACGATCATGTAGCCGATGAAGAAGGGCAGGCGGTGCGGTGGATCGGTCAGTACGAATGATCCCAGGATACTGAGCAGGATATAGGATAAAAAGACCACCCAGCCCTGCCAGGTCACGGGCAGTCCCCAGCCCATGCCGTATTTTTTTCTCGGGAACCAGAATTCGGGTTTGTCTGTCATCATACACCTCAACTATAGGTTTTGTTCCTGAGCATTGTGTTAAGGTGAACCCAAGGTGATGTCAATAATTAACTTGAATCGGATCGATTCAGCCCGGGGACTGTGGGCGGGTTGAAATGACCGAACGGATGTGGAAACAGACGGCAGCGACGGCACATCCGACGTTTAAGGAATTTTTCCTGCCATACATGGGGATATGGGCAAAGGTATCACAGATCTGACTGACATGGCTGGATATCCCGTACTCCTCATTACCGAGCACCAGGATCGCTTTGGCAGGCCAGGGGGT
>QZLA01000128.1 GCA_004796375.1 Desulfobacteraceae bacterium | reverse complement strand
GGGGAATCCCCATTTTGCCAGGGGAAAACTCACGATTACAGGGACAGGATTACCTACGTCGACTGGGCATTGAACCGGATATGGATGGCTGTGCCGCCGGACTTTACGCAATCGATCTGGCTGTTGCATTTGGAGCAGTCCGTGATGTTGCCGGGGCAGCGGTCGGCATCGGAGGGAATGACGGGACATCGTTTGGAGTTGATGTTCAGTGAGAAACCGTACTGTTCTGAAAACAGCTTGATCCTTAAAAGATCAAATCCCCGGCCGCCGGCGTTGAACTCATAGGGCTCCCGGGTGGAGTAATCCATGGATTCGGGTGGGGTAAAGTAGTTGTCAAAGATCAGGTTCAGTTTCTCCTGGGTGATCCCGATGCCTGAATCCTTAATGGTGAGATGGGGACCTTCTTCTTCCATGGCCAGGGTGATGTCGATCTTGCTGCCGTCCGGGGTGTATTCCACGGCATTTTTAACGACCCCGTTGATCACCTTGGTGAGGATGATTTCGGGGATATCGATGGGGGTGACCGGATCTATATTAAGATTGAGGTCCACCTTGCGGTCTGTGAAGGACGGCTTGAGGGTTTCCAGGTGGTTTTCAAGCCAGGATTGAAGGTCAATGGTGTCGCTTTCAAGATTTTCCGGGCCGAAGATCTCGTCAATGGTTTTTTCCACTGCATCGAGGATGGCGGGATCCGGGGTTTCCATGTCCACCAGTGTGATCAGCTCATCCCGGCAGGCCTGAACCAGGCGTTGGAGCAGCGGGTAGGACTGGTACTGCTTTTCCCGCAGCAGATCTTCCACCTCGTACTGGATATCGAGAAGCCTTGAGAGGTTGCGGCGGGTACGGGTGATCATCTTTTCCATGCCCTCATTGTACAGCCCCTGACGCTTGAGTTTGACCGAGAGCAGTTTCATGGAGGCATCAATGACAGACACAGGGGTTTTCAGCTCATGGGCCAGGTGGTTGATGACCTGGTCCTTGGTGCGGTTCAGGGTCTGGAGCTCCCGGTAAGACTGACGCAGCTGCTCATTGATCCGGGTGTTTTCAATGGGCAGGGCAATGGTGGAGGCCACCATGCTCAACAGATCTGTGTCAGTATCGTCAAACTCGCCGAGCTGCTTGTTGACCACGCTGACCACGCCGATGATGCGGTCCTTGAGCATCATGGGAACAGACAGCATGCTCTTGGTGCGAAGATCAGTTTCCTCATCCACCCGGTTCAGGTAAAACGAACACTGGGAAACATCCGGGATCAGGAGAGGCTTGCCGGTGCGGTACACCCGTCCGGACACGCCCTGGTCCGGTGAAAAGCGGATCTTTTTGAACTGCTTTTCAGAGGAGCCGTCCCGGTACTGGGCGCTTAAGAAATAGAGCTCATCCCGCTCCTCATCGCCGAGGAGGATAAATGCGCCCTCGCAGGACACCAGGGTGTTGATCTCCCGGGTGATCACGGCGATCAGGTCGCCGAGCTTGTGGTATTGGTGCAGGGCCCTGGAGATGTTGAACATCACCTGGTTGCTTTTGGCCATGCGCTTTTCACGGGTCTTGTCCCGCAGGATCAGGGCCTGGCCGACAGGGTTGTCTTCCTCATCGTAGAGAATGGCACCATTGATCAGGATGTCCAGGATCCGGCCGTCCTTGGTGTAGCGCTGGGTTTCAAAGTCATGGACAGACCTATTCTTGTAAAGCATGCGCATCCCCTCCCTGGCCTGGTCCACCAGGTGTTCGGGGATGAAATTGATGTTCCTGCCCTTGATCTCCTCAAGGGTCCAGCCAAATACCCGCTCAAAAGCGGGGTTGACATATTCGACTTCATTGTCCAGGGAAAAGGCAAAGACCGGATCCGGCAGGTACTTGAGCAAGGCGGCCAGACGCTTTCTGGCCATCCTGGACTCCTGGTAGAGCTGCTGGATGGTTTTTTCAGGCTGAATAGCCTCTGCGGATTGATCCTGCTCTTTTGTCAAACCCGGTCCCCCGCTGGTTGGTTTCTGTGCTGAGTGCAGCGTACAAGTGACTCAAACCCCACTTGGCGGTCATCATAGCATAAATTATCGGGTTTTGGAGTCTCAATTTCACATGATGGAACAATTTTCATGATGATTTGTGTGACCTTGATACACTTTTGACTCGCATAAAACTGTATCGTTTTGTTTTTTACCCACACCACAAAACCCATATCTCTATTAATTTAAGATAGTTAAAATCCTGGCACGCAAATTGATAATAGGTTTAGCAATTGATTATAAAGACCTGATATGTGCAACGGTGCAAGCAACAGCTTTAACCCCAATTTAAGGAAAGAATCATGAAAAAAGTATTGATCGCGTACACCAGCAGGGCAGGCAACACGGAAAAAATGGCGGATTACCTGGCAGAAGGCATCCGGATGGCCGGACATGAAGCCACCACGGTCAAACTGTCCAAGGTGGAAAGTGAAAAAGACCTGAACGGGTATGATGGCTATATCTTTGGATGCCCCACCTATCACAAGGACATGACCGGCGGGATGAAACAGTTCCTGTTCAAGGCCAAGAGCGCTGAGCTTGACGGAAAAGCTGCCGGTGCCTTCGGTTCCCACACCCACAGCGGTGAGGCCGCCCCCATGATTTTTGACACCATGGAACATGTATTTAAGATGAATGTGGTCACCCTTGGTCCGCTGAACCTGACCGAATCCATGGTGGCATCGGATGAGTGCATGAAAGCCTGTCACCAGTACGCCAAAGCAGTGGCTGAAAAACTTTAGAGATTTGGAGAACCCGTTGTGAAATGCCCGACATGCGGATGCGAACGGTTTTTTGTCAAAGACGCGGATGATGAATACGAAATCTATGAATTCACAGCTCCCGGAGGCCAGGTGAACTTTGATGATCCCGGCTCAGAGGATCTTGCTGAAGTGACAAGCGACACGGAAACCTTCTGCGACAAATGTGCCTGGCACGGCAAGTTCAGCACCCTGAAATAGCCCTGTTGAATACCAGGGCAAATTTATAGCAGTATTAAAAGCCGAAGCAGACCTCTCCCAATAGACCCGGCAGTATAATATTGAGGGGAGTTCCGTTTAATCCCAGGCAATCGTCCTGATTGCCTGGGAAGCGGAGGTGACTGTACTTTTCTGTCCTGAACGCTCCAGTCACCACGCCACTCCATTCCCTCAATATTATCCAGCCTGGCTGCGGTCGGCGTGGACCAGGAAGATTCCAACAAGCTCCAGAGAACCAAGAAGCTGGTATGGAAGACCATCCCCTTGAAGGATCACAACGGTAATTTTATCCGGCTTGAAAACCCCCTGGAAGCCTATGGGATTGAAGCCACCCAGTTTACCATGGGCCGACCCATCCCGGAAAAACAGCTCCAGAACCTTCTGACCGATAAAAAGGAGCTGGTCGCAGCGCGGATCAAGACGGTCCAGGAGCAGGAAACGGCCAAAGAACAGGCCAAGACCGAACAGCTCAAGGCAGACATCGAGCGGACCAAGGCCAAGCAGCTGGCCATCAAGACCAAGGAACTGGCGGTCATCGCCATGCAGCAGAAGGTAGAAGAAGCCCAGCGCCAGGCGGAAAAGGAAAAGGTCGAGTACCGCAAACAGAAGGATCTGGCCGTGATCCAGAAACAGAAAGAGCTTGAGATTGCCCAGGCCAACCGGGATATCCAAAAAGCCAATTTTGAGGCAGCCCAGTTCGAGGCCAAGGCGATCAAGGAAAAAGGGTTGGCAGAGGCCGCGGTTATCAAAGCCACCTATGATGCCTATGATCCGGTCCTGTATTCGGCTGAGCTGGAAAAGGATGTGGCCATGCAGCTGTACCGGAATCTTGGCAACTTTGCGGCAATGGGTATCATGAAGGAGATGAAAAACACCACCACCCAGGTTGCCAATGCGGAATAGAGTGTGATACAAAAATAATCCCTGATATGAATAGGCCGTCCCATCGGGCGGCCTATTCCTGTAGATGATATCTCACTTTATTGAACAGGAAAATCGACCAATTTGAACACACAGATGTATCCGGTAAAAGATGTTATTGAAGAGGTGAATCGTACCCGGGGAGTTTCCGGCGGCTGGCCTTCCGTATTTAAATATGATTATGAGGAATCCGGCAGAAAGGCCCGAATCCTTTTAAATACCGAGGAAGCATTCAATAAAGACAAGAAGAAAACCTTGAGACAGCTTGACAGCTGGGGATTTGCGTTTTATTCCCATCTCAATACCAGTGGTATTCCAGTCGAGCAGCTCTGCTTTGCAATTGACTTTAATATCGATATTTATCTCCCTGATTTTGAGGCATTCAAACGCCGGCTTTCCTACCTTAACCTGAACAATGAGTTCGAGATATCACTTTGGATCAATAAAGAAGGTCAACGTTTATATTCTGCAGACGGTCTTTTCAACCGGCCTGAAAATGAAGTGGTCCGGGATCTTGGAAGTATCAATCCCGGCGGAGATGATGATAAACCCGGAAGGCTTGAAAAGGATTTTCAGGCGTTTTTATTTGGCAGGGGGCTCCATGGGGATCAGGATAACCCGGACCGGTCCAGTGAACGCCTTGCCCTGCTGGGTGAGGATTTTTTCAACCTGAAAAAGACATTGAATGCTGAGCAAAGATGGCTTTTCAGGGAATTTCCGACAGGTGTTTTCAATGAGAAGATTGAGAACCAGAGTAGGATCATGCCCACGGAATTTGTGGATCTGGTGGGCTTGAATAAAAACGGGCGGCTGTCGGTCATTGAACTTAAAGTCAATGACCCGAAATTAGAAGTGATGTCCCAACTGCTCGATTATGCCTTGTTTTTCCGCACCTATCTGTGGAATGATGTCAAGAAAAACGGCTGTTTTCAAACCGGTAATCCGATCAAAAGATGGGATTATTTCATCTGTTATGTGGTCAATAACCACTATCATCCCCGGTTTGACAATGTATTTTTCAACTATTTTTCACCCAAAGACCCCGGTCTAAACGAATTTGCCTTTGTCAAACTGACCCTGGGGCTTGTTCAAAAAACAGCACGCAACCCGGGTATTTAACCCATGCCGACCATCACCATCCACAGGGGAACCCGGACCATCGGCGGAAGCAGTGTGGAGATCCTCTCGGGGCAGCACAGGATCCTGATCGACCTGGGCAGTCCGCTCATGCAGAGCGGGGGCGGGGAAATCGATCCGGAGCGGCTTGAAAACCCTTCTGTTGCAAACAAGATCCTCCCGGATATCCAGGGACTTTATAAAGATGATATACCGGGGTTTGACGCGGTGTTCATCTCCCATTCTCACATGGATCACTGCGGTCTGCTGAATCATATCCATCGGGATATCCCGGTGTACCTGAGTGCTGGCTCCCTGGAACTGATGCGGATCGGGCAGGTGTTTTATCCCCGGAGCAGCCGGGTATATCTTGACACTTTCAGGGTGTTTGAGCATTGGCAGCCCATGAAGGTCGGACCGTTTTGTGTGACCTCCTATCTCATGGATCACTCCGGGTATGATGCGTCAGCCTTTCTGGTAGAATCGGAAAATAAAAAGATCTTCTATACCGGGGACTTCAGGGGGCACGGCCGGAAGGAAAGGCTCCTGAAACGCCTGATTGAACACCCGATCCAGGGGATGAACTGCCTGCTCATGGAGGGGACCACACTCGGGGGGCAGCACCAGGCAGGATTTGCCAACGAAACTGAGGTGGAAAAGGGCTTTTGCCACATTTTCAAGGCCCAGGAGGATGCCTCTTTTGTTGCCGCGGCCGGCAGCAATGTGGACCGGCTGGTATCCCTGTACAAAGCCTGCAGGTCTGCCGGGAAAACCCTGGTGCTGGACCTGTACACCTTTTACCTGCTGGACCGGCTCAAAGAGATCACCCCGGGCCTGCCGCCGTTCAAGGGCGATCATATCCGCATCTTCTACATCAAGGGTCATGCTCAGCGTATTGCCGACCACCTGGGGCAGGATGTTCTATACCGATACCGGTCCCGTAAAATAGAGCTGGATGAGATTGCCACCGGAAGATGCGATATGGTGATCAAACTGCCGGTACATGCCATGACCCGAATAGCCCGTCGGATGATCGAGAGTGCACCGCTGACCCGTGTGAAACTGATATATGCCATGTGGCAGGGATACCTTGAAAAGGAAACCGCATATTCAGACTTTTGCAGTGAATTCAATGCAGAACTGGTTCATATCCATGTGAGCGGCCATGCCTGGCTCGATGATCTGAAAAAACTTGCCATCGCATTAAATCCTGAAACGCTGGTCCCTATCCACACGTTGAACGCTAAGCGCTTCAACACCCTTTTTTCTAATGTGTTCCAGGCTCAGGACGGGGTGCCCTTTGATATTTAACAAGGAGTTGATGCGATGAGCCGGGAGATCCTCTGGGCCGGGCAGCTGTTAAAAGAGTTTGAGCAGGTCTGCATCAGTCATGGGTTGAACCTGCGGCGCCCTGCCTTCAACATCTCTGAATCCGCCATTCAATACGGATCATGGGACCCGGTGACCCGGCGTTTGTCCATATCCCGTCACCTGATCGAAAACCATCCCTGGCATATCGTAGTGGAGGTGCTCAAGCATGAAATGGCCCACCAGTACGTGAACGAAGTTGTCAAGGCAAGGGAGACCCACGGACCCATTTTCAGAAAAGCGTGCAAGATGATCGGGGTTCACCCATTTTTCATGGGTGCGGGGAATGTGATGTCTTCAGACATCCCCGGATTGACCGGAAAGATCTCTTCCAGGGCCGGTGCCTTGATCCAGCGCATTGAGAAGCTGCTGTCCCTGACCCGATCAGCCAACGAGCACGAAGCCCGGCTGGCTGCGGAAAAGGCACAGGAACTGATACAAAAGCACAACCTGGAACAGTTCAGTCCTGAGGCGGAGCGGAACCTCACAGAAAACCAGGACCCCATGGATTTCAGGGCCGGCTACCGGGTGATCACCCACAAAAAGAAGCGGATCGAAAGTTTTCAAAAAGGGATCGCGGGCATCCTGATCGAGTTTTACTTCATCGATGTGGTGACTGCCGGGATCTATGATGCACATGACCATGACACCTATAAATCTTTGGTCTTGTTCGGCACGTGGGAGAATCTTGAGGCGGCCGAGTATGTGTATCACTATCTTTTCAGTACCGGGAACCGGTTGTGGAAAGCGGCAAAGAGATCCCACGGATACGGCAGCCGGGAACGGGTGTCCTTTTTAATGGGATTTTTACAGGGCATCCGCGATAATCTTGAGCTGGCCCGGATGCCCAAGGGAGAAGTGAATGCGGACCGGGGTGCTGTGATTGAAGCCATGTCCGCACTGACCGAATCTTTGCGGCAGCAGAACCGCATGGAGATCCAGCGGGTGTTCCCGAGGCTCTCCCGGGGCAGACGCAGCATGTACCGTCTGGGTGATGCCTATGATCAGGGAGTCAAAACCGGCAAAAACACCACGATCCG
>QZLA01000009.1 GCA_004796375.1 Desulfobacteraceae bacterium | reverse complement strand
GTAAACGCGTATTCTTCTTCACCCACGGTGCAGACCAGGTTCATCTGGGTCACATATGCACCTTTCTTCAGGGCGGTTGTCCCCTCTTCCAGACCGGCCTGGTCTCCCTTGATGGTGATTTTTTCAGTGGATTTATCTCCCAGGTTGTTTTCCAGGTGGATCCCGTTTCCGATATCCAGGGTGACCTTTTCCTGAATTGCCAGGTAGGGTGACAGATCCTTATCGTTTTCAATCAAAAACCAGATCCAGGTTAGGAACTCATTCCCCAGAAATTTATATTTATTGTATGCAGTGGATATATCAAGCATGGATTACCTCGAATATTTTATAAGGCTCAGGTTGTAAATATCGTCCTTTTCAGGGGCTGAAAAACCGGATTTGGTTTCAATGATCGTATAGGGAAACAGGTTGAATGGTTTCAGGTCAAAGGATTTCACAAAAAGGGTCTGGAAAAACTCATTGGCTGCTTTCTGTGTGGAAAACAGATAGAGATTGGATGACTCATAATCCCATAAAATGTCATAGATACTGGGGACCGACGGCACCTGGCGCAACAGATTATCCGTGACCAGGTCCTTGAGTTCTGATTTTTCGTTTTTAGACAGGAATTCCCGGCCGCTTTGTTCTAGTTTCTTGCGGGTTTCAATGGCCATGTGTTTCTGGATCAGTTTGAGGGGGACACTTTTTTTATCGATTCGCATGGAAAAGAGAAAATAGGAGCCAAACACAAATGGATCGGTCTCAAAATCAGGTGAATAGGGGTTTTCATAACTGGTCCACCCGGTCAGAATTTCATCATATTCGCTTTCAACGGCAGGAATCGTATGTTTGACCAGTCCGTTTTTAACCGATTCCATCACCGAATCTTCAAACTTTCCCTCAACATGGTACCGCGACACCGAAACGGTTGAGGATATCAATCCCATGGGATCTCCTTATAACTTATTATTTTTATTTATAATTCAAATTCAAAATCAAACGTTAATTCTATCATAAAACAGAAAAAAAGGACAGAAAAATAAGATACTGCCCGGACAGCACTGGTTACACTGTCCGGGGCATAATATGGAAATATGCTGGAGTGCTCCTATAAGATATGGGTATCAGTGACTTATAATCAATTCTACTTGATCTGAATCAATCGATCCGCAATTTTCACAGGCTTTTTAATCAGGCCCTCTTTTATCAGGATCGATTCCGTCATCTCCCATCCACCCATGTCAATTTGACCGATCTTTATATCCGGATCCGGTTTGATCAGGGTTTTTGTAGCGGCCAGCTGCTTTTTTCGGATATCATCATTGATTCCGCCATCCAGCTGTTTCACTGCATTTAAGACAGCGTTTTCATGTTCAGGGGTCATGGCATCTTCCCAGGCTCTGAGCAGGGCACTTAAAAACGAGTTCACCAGACCCGGCTGTTTCTTGTAAAGTTTTCCCGTGGTGATCACGGAGTTTGCAACAAAGGAAACCCCGAAATCCTGGGGATTGAAAAACCGGACGCCTTCTCCCTCCCTGGCCAGTTTATCCTGGTAGCTGACCCCCTGGGAATTCCGGTATACCGGCCACAGATCAGCATCCTTTTTAAAGAACGGCAGGGCATTTCCCTGGACAGAAATTATTTTGACGTCGGTTTTTGTCAGCTGTCCCTTAGCCAGAATGGTTTTCATGATCGCATCATCATTACCGCCAAAGGTGACACCGATACGTTTACCTTTAAGATCCTGCAATGTTTTGATCCGGGGTTGATCCGACCGGTAGATCCACTGCAGGGGATTGGCCTGGAACAACTGGGCAATCACGATGATATCCGCACCTTTTTCAAGGGCCTGGATCACCTGGTCGGCAGAGGCAACGCCAAACTGGGCCCGTCCCAGTTCCAACTCCCTTATTGCATTGATGCCAACGCCTCCGGCCTTAACCTCTACCTTGAGTCCCTTTTGCTTGAAATACCCGTTGCTGTCCGCATAAATATCTCCGGCCACACTGGTGTTGAATTTCCATTTTAACCGGTAGACCAGATCTGTACCGACTTGATCTGACGCCTGCGCAGACACCGGTACGATCAAAATAAGGGTTACCAGAACCCAAAGAATGAATCCCATGAATTTTTTCATAATTCGTCTCCTTTGTTTACAATGGACCACCTGTGTTTGATATGTTCTCCCATTGACTCGAGTATGCCCTGGTAAATTGAAATAATTATACCGATCATGAACAATGCGATCAATATTTTTGCCATGTCACTCTGGTAAAGTGCGATTCGTATACTGTATCCGATTCCGGCATTGGCTGAAATGAATTCGCCCACAATGGTACCGGCCATGGCCAGGGTGGCACTGCCGGCAATAACCGTGGTCAGCTTGCTCAGGTTTTCAAATGCACGGATTTTCACTTCGAGCTGCCAACGCATGCGGCCGGTGACGATGTAAAAATGCTCAATGTCTGTGACCGGTGTGGCCATGATTCCCAGGACAGACAGCAGCAGCGGAAAGTAACAGATCATGGAGGCGATCAATAGCCTGGACAGGAACCCGTCACCTAGCAGGATGAATATAATCGGTGCCAGGGCCACAATGGGATAGGCCTGGATATTATAGGCCGTCACTTTTATGAAAGATCCGATCCATGAGGATTTACGTCCGGCTATTCCCACGGTGAATGCCATGATAATCGAGAGAAACTGACCCAGAACAGTGACCGACAAGGTATTGACCACATCCATAAAGTAACCGGTTCCGAATTCTTCAGCCGTATCTTTCAACAGGGATATACCGGGAATCACATAATCGGACAGCCCAAGACTCAGCTTGATCATCCATAAAAAGATCACACCGATGACATAAACGATCATAAACTGGTATATGCGCCTAAAAAGCATTCATGATCTCCAGCATACAGTGGTCCAGGCTCTCCTTGTCCAGTTCATATCCCTGTGTATAATCCTGACCGTGAATCAAAAAGTTCTGTTTTTGACCACCCGGCTTACCAAACACCAGGATCTGGCTGCAGAATTTGGATACCTCCATCAGGTTGTGGGAAATATACAAAAACATCTTGTCGGGAAATATCTCCTTTATGGAAAGAATGATCTTTTCCCTGAGTTTTTCGTCGACATTGGCCAGGCTTTCATCAAGAATCAGCAGGTCAAAATCCTGAAGAAGGTAACGGATCAGATTGGCGCGGTTCTGCTGTCCCATGGACAGCTGTGAAAAGCGTGATCCAGTGACTTCGTTGAGTTCAAATATATCCACAAGCTGCTCCTGGAGCATTTCTTTGCCCTCAGGGGTGACCTTGTCCAGGTGATTGCCGCAGCTCGACCAGCCGGGCAGTCGTTCAAGGTTATAAGAGTAAAGAACCGTTTCAATTCCCTGGCAAAGGATCTGGCCGTCATTTACAGGGACCATTGAGGCAATCATTTTGGCAAGAGAGGTCTTACCGACACCTGATGGACCGAAAAGTGCTTTAAAACCAGGCTTTTCCATTGAAAAAGAGAGATTCTCAATCACTGCGTTATCGCTGCCCGGGTATGTAAAACTCAGCTGTGAGCACTCCAGATGCATACATCACTCCTTGAACACCTTTATGTGCCTGTGAACTTACCCGCCTTTGGATTAAAAATCAAGGGCAGGTCATGGGGCAGATTATATCTGATAAGCAAATGATTAAAAATCTTTAAAATCCAATGATCTTTGTGCTATATCCTCCCATGGCCGAATGGAAAACAGCCTTGTAAACAGATATGGGAGAGATGGGTAAGGATGAGGTACAATATTGCGATCAATGGGTATGGTAGAATCGGACGTTGTGTCACCCGGGCATTGTACGAGTCAAAACAGTACCGGGAAAAACTCAGGTTGGTCGCCATCAATGAGACGGCCCGGGCAGAAGCGATATTTCATCTGACCCGTTTTGATTCCACCCATGGCCGATGGCCGGGAAAGATCGACAAATGCAAGGAGGGTCTCCGGTTCAACGGTGACACGGTTCATCTGTTCCAGGAGATGGAGATCGCAAACCTGCCGTGGAAATCACTGGATGTAGACCTGGTGCTGGACTGTACCGGGATATACAACGACCGAAAGGCAGCCGAGCGCCACCTGTCATCCGGTGCCGGGAAAGTCATTTACTCCCACCCGGCAAAGGATGAGATGGATGCCACCATTGTTTACGGGGTCAATCATCATCTTTTGCAGCACGGACATACCATTATATCCAATGCATCCTGTACCACCAACTGCCTGATTCCCATCCTGGATATCGTAGATAGAAACCTGGGTATAGAAAGCGGATCCATCACCACCATCCATTCGGCCATGCATGACCAGCCGGTGATCGATGCGTATAATACGGACCTGAGAAAAACAAGGTCCGCCCTCCAGTCCATTATACCGGTCAGTACCTCCCTTGAAAAAGGAATCGGCAGAATACTCCCCCACATGGCCGGGAAATTTGAAACCCTGGCCATCCGGGTGCCCACCGTCAATGTATCCATCATGGATATCGCACTGGCGGTGAACTCAGACACGGATGCCGCTGAAGTAAACCAGATGCTGACCCTGGCGGCCGGTGCTGAACTCAAGGGAATACTCGGGGTATGTGATGAGCCCCTGGTGTCCTGTGATTTCAACCACGATCCCAGATCTGCCATCGTGGATCTCCCCCAGACCCGGGTGTCTGGAAAGCGGCTCGTTAAGATCCAGGCCTGGTTTGATAATGAATGGGGATATTCAAACCGGATGCTGGACACGGCCATTGCGGCCATGTCGTGTTAAACCGTTTTTTCCGTCCGAATGATGGGTCTTATCGAACCATGCTGTAGAGCAGCTCTATTTCCTTGTCCCAGATCATATCATCCGGGGTTTCAAGGACCATGGGTATATCCTCAAAACAGACGTGATTCATGATAAATCGGAAAGGATCCAACCCCAGCGTACCTTTTCCGATACTCTCGTGGCGGTCGACCCGGCTGTCAAACGCTTTTTTGGAATCATTCAGGTGCATGGCTTTGAGATATTCCATTCCCACGATACGGTCAAATTTATCCAGTGTGGCACTAAATCCGTCCGGGCTCTTGATGTCATACCCGGCCGAGTAGGTGTGGCAGGTATCCAGGCACACCCCCACCCGGGTTTTATCTTGAACATTCTCGATAATGCGGGCCAGGTGTTCAAACCGGTAACCCAGGTTGGTCCCCTGGCCGGCGGTATTCTCAAGAACAGCCATGACACCCTGCGTTTGTTCAAGCGTAGTATTGACAGACTCGGCAATCCGTTCAAGACATTGATCCGGGTCCAATTTTTTCAGGTGGCTGCCCGGGTGAAAGTTCAGGTACTTCAGCCCGAGCTGCTCACAACGCTGCATTTCATCGAGAAACGCAGCCCTTGATTTTTCAAGGGCCTCTGTTTCAGGATGTCCCAGGTTGATCAGGTAGCTGTCATGGGGAAGGATATGGCCGGGATCATACCCGGCTGTCTTACACCCCGCCTTAAAGCTGGAAATGGATTTTTCTGTCAGTGGGGGGGAGGTCCACCGCCTTTGATTCCGGGTGAACAGGGCAAATGATTTTGCACCGATCTTTTGCGCATTTTCCGGGGCGTTTTGAACACCGCCGCTTGCACTGACATGGGCTCCGATATATTTCATAATTCGTCTTCTAAGATGATTGTTTTGGGTGTAATACTTCAGGAACGGTAGGAATTTATACT
>QZLA01000180.1 GCA_004796375.1 Desulfobacteraceae bacterium | reverse complement strand
GTGGTAAAAGAGGTCGTCAAGTTCATGCGGGCATCCCTCCCGACTTCCATCGAAATTCGACAGCGGATCCAGGGCGCGCCCATGATCATGGCCGATGCCACCCAGATTCACCAGGTGCTGATCAACCTGTGCACCAATGCGTCCCATGCCATGACCGGAGAACGGGGCAGAATCGAGATTACGCTGTCACCGGTGACAGTATCCGGAGAAAATGATGACCTGCCCGGGGAAATCAGGCCGGGATCCTATCTCAAGCTGATGGTGACGGATAATGGGTCGGGGATCGATCCCGATATCAGCGACAGGATTTTTGACCCCTATTTCACCACCAAGGATGTGGGCAAGGGTACTGGCATGGGACTGGCCGTAGTTCATGGGATAATAAAAAACCATAACGGCCATATCTTTGTGGACAGTGAACCCGGTAAAGGGGCCACGTTCACCATCCTGTTTCCTGTGCTGGATCAAGGCAGTTCCCGGCCCGACCCGACGCCGGAAGACGGGGATGCAAACCTGTCCGGCAAGGGACATATCCTTTTTGTGGATGATGAGATATCACTGGCGGAACTGTCAAAGAAAATCATAGAAAGTATGGGATATACGGTTGAGCAGTACAGCAACCCCAGGGATGCGTTGGCTGTCTTCAGACATTCACCGGAGCGGTTTGATCTGCTGATCTCAGATATGACCATGCCGGTCATGAGCGGTTTGGACCTGGCGAATCAGATCAAGGAGATCCGGTCTGACCTGCCGGTTATTATCTGCACCGGCCACAGTTCAGCCATCAATGAAGAACAGTCAGCAGAGGCCGGAATCGACGCATTTGCCTTGAAGCCGATCACCCGGTCAGAGATTGGTCATCTGATCAAAGGGGTATTGGGAACATCAGATTGAGTCGTTCAAAAACATCCATCATCAGGAATGCCCATTTTCCCTTTCTCGAACTCAAGGATGGCCGGATCCACGAAGCGGCCAAGGGGAATTACTCTACCCGGGCCCATTCCCACGAGGAGATATCCATCGGATTTCTTGAACTGGGAAGCAGCCGTATCCGATGCCGGTCCCTGGATTTGGATATGGATGTCAATCAGGCGATCCTCATCCCGCCAAGGACCGTTCACCTGTGCGAGCCCCATGATGAGAGCCGGTTCAGTTTCAAAATGCTGGGCATAGATTCGGACTGGTTTTCGACCGCTTTTGATACGGATCCCCTTACGCTTTTGCCACAGGTCGTTGTCCTGGGTCAGGAGGCATTGGCATGCAAAACCTCCTTTTTCAATATGATACCTCAGTTCGAAGACGCCCTGCAGGCGGAAACCGAGTCCATCCTTTTTCTGGAATACCTGCTTTTCAATGTGTTTGGCGGGTCATCATCGTCGGGTGCTGATATCCTTCCAATAGGTGATGCCGCAGCGGAGAACGACATCGAAATGATGCGGGTCAAGGTATTCGTTGATGAAAACTTCACAGAGAGTATCCGGCTTGAAACGCTGGCCGGGCTATGCCGGATCAGTCAGTATTCGGTTCTGAGACGTTTCAAGCAGGCGTTTAAGCTGACCCCCCATGCCTATATCCTGAATCAACGGATCAACCTGGCCAAACAGATGCTGCTCTCCGGTGAAGCCGTTGCACGGGTGGCCGTGGATTGCGGGTTCTTTGACCAGAGTCACTTTATTAAGACTTTTCGCCAGTTTGTGGGTGTCGCACCCCAGGCTTACAAGGGATAAAAAGCGGGCTGCGGCAAAGCCCATCCTTTCTGCAATTTTTTACAATTCAATTCCGCAGGATTCCTGTAAACCGCTCTAAATATTGATTGATGACTTAAAGGAGTGGTTATGAATTTTGCAGGTATAAAGGATACCGGTTTGAATATCTGGCAAAAAGGGATGATCTCCCTTGCAAGAAGTGAAAAGGTCAAAAACGTCATGCAGGGCCGGGGGGCCATGTCTGCTCTGTCCACGCGTTTCGTGGGCGGCAGGGCAGCGGATAGTGCGGCCGGCAACGCATGGGGCCTCATGGAAAAAAGCGGTATTCTCTCCTCACTGTTTTATCTGGGTGGGTATGTTGAGGACCCGGAGGTGATACAGCAGACCCTGGATGCCTTATCGGAAATGATTACCCGGCTGGGTGATACAGGGCTGGATATCCATGTTTCAGTGGATCCGACCCAGATCGGGTACCAGGTCAGCCCGGATCTTTGTGAGACGCATGCATTTGAGCTGGCAGGGAGGATCCGTGATGCAATGCCGACTGTGAGCTCGCGCCAGCATCATCTGTTGATGCTGGACATGGAGGACCTGTCAGTTAATCAGCCGACCCTGGATCTGTATTTCAAACTTCTGGGTGCGTCGCTGCCTGTGGCGGTTACACTCCAGGCATACTTGTTCAGAACCCAAAAAGATCTGGAAAAGATCATAGCAACGGGCGGAACCGTCCGGCTGGTAAAAGGTGCATTTGCCGAGTCGGGTGATGTGGCATACACCCAGTCCGGGGACGTGGATGAAAATTTTATGAATCTGGCAGATATGATGCTCTCCAGCGAAGCCAGGGACAATGGGTTTTACCCGGTATTCGGTACCCATGACGACCGGATGATCCATCGGATCATTGAACTTGCCGTTTCGAGGAACTGGAAGCCCCATGAGTATGAATTTGAGATGCTTTACGGGGTCAGGCCGGCTTTTCAGGAGATACTGGTGAAGCAGGGCGCCACACTGCGACTGTACATGCCGTTTGGTACGGACTGGTGGCCCTATGCGGTCCGCCGGGTAGGTGAAAACCCTAAAAACGCGGGGTTTCTGCTCAAGGCCATGATCAACCGTTAGCTATCGTTTCAGCAGGTGGGACTGGTTCGTGCTCAGTGCATCCCAAATCAGTTTTCCTGTGAGTCTGAGTTTTCCGGCCAGGCCTTTCCGTTCTGCCATCAGGGTGTCCAGAAGATCCTCCCGGGTGGCCGGAGGGAGGGTGTCGATGGGCTTTCGGGTAAGACTCATGGCCCGGGCCGGGCAGACCGCTACACACACCCCGCAGCCGAGGCAGCGGTTTAGATCAATGGAGACCTGTTTTTCAGATGGCTTGCCCGACGGGTTTTTGACAACAATGGCATCCACCTGGCATTTTTCAGCACATTTGCCACAGCCGCTGCACTGTTCCGAATTCATTGCGGCAAAATAATTTGAGGCCCAGAAGTCCACAGGTTTGGGAATGCTCTTGTGCATCCTGAGCATGCCGCAGCAGCACCCGCAGCAGGAGCAGATAAAATCCGCTTGCTGCGTGTTTGAGGGTTGGAATATCATCCCCTCCTGCTGGTTTTTTTCAAGGATGGATATTGCTTCATCATGGCTGATCAGCCTCCCCATATGGTTTCTTGCGGCTGCGGCGGCAAAATCTCCAAGGGCCATGCAGGTTTCGGTTCGTCCGGTCACCTGGCAGGGGGAGCCCAGCTGACGCTTTTTCTTCCGGCAGATACACTCTACAATGGCGAACTGGCCGTCTGCGCCGTCCAGGAGCGAGAACACCTCATCAAAGGTATGGGTATGGCTGTGGATGGGAACGCTTTTTCGTATGGGAATGGTCCTCATCTGGGGCAGGGCAGTGCCCAGGAACTCCAGTCCGAAATTCAGGTCAGCGGTATATCGGTCAAAGTCATGGATAAATTCAGGGGTCAGGCGGTGGAGCTGGAATTCATACATCCCGACGACCAGGGGCGCGTTACAGTAAACCCTGTGCCCATTCTTCAGGTAGGATTCAATGCCGCCTTTCTGTTCAATATCATTCAGAATCCGGGACAGTTGCTCCGGGGTTTTCACCAGACCCCGGGCCCGTTCGTAAACGGTTTCCAGCGGTTCGGGTTTGTAATTCAGGCAGGCAGCAATCCTTGCCTGTTCCGGGGTGAAAATATGTTTGAGAAGACGGATTTCGACTTTTGAACGGGTTTTGGGGAATCCGACGGCCTGGCTATCCAGATGTTTTCGAAGGTCATGATAGATCTGGTCTTCCAGTGTCATGTGCTTACCAATTTATTTTCTTGCAGGGTGCGCTTCAGTACCGCAGCGTTCCCCCATTTTGATCCGGGTTTCATAGCCATTCCGGGTATTGTGCAGAATATCCGGGTCCACCGTTACCTTGTCCTTTTCAAACAGGAGAATGACAGTGGATCCGCCAAATTTGAACCAGCCCTTCTGTTCTCCCTTTTTCACCATCGATTCTGGCACATAATCCTGGACAATGGATCCGACCATGGTGGCACCGACCTCGCACATCAGGATATCTCCAAAAGCGTCAGTACCCAGGATACTGTATTCGCGCTTATTTTCCCAGTATATCTTCATCCGGTTTTTTACGGCATAGGGGGAGACGGAATAGTAGGTTCCGTTAATAACTCTGGACCGGGAAATCCTGCCGTCCCCAGGGAAATGAAACCGATGATAATCGACGGGTGCCAGCCGGATGATCATGAGGGTGGCACCTGAATATTTGTCTGTAAGGTCCGAATCCTGAAGAAAATGTGCCAGGGAAAACACCTGGCCTTTGGTAAAAAAGGTGCCCAGCGACTCCAGGTTTTCAAATGCCAGGACTTTACCGTCAGCAGGGGATACCAGGGCACGGGAATCGGGATCAACCGGTCGTGCAGAGGGTTTGAGTTCCCGGATAAAAAAGTCGTTAAACGTTTTAAATGCCTCTTGGGGGAGCAGGGCCTCATCCATGTCAATGCCAAGGCTCTGGATAAATTCAGGGATTCTACGGGCGGAATCCGGGGTGTCCATTCGATTCCCGTACCACTGGGATAAGAATTTCCGTTTGACAATACTGTGAAGGGCAAGTGTTCCAAAGGGATGGTGATACAGCCACCTGAGCCAGTTTTCACCCGGGACCGTTTCCGTTTGTTTCTCACCGGTCTCCCGAACGATGTAATGTATATGCTTCATGGTATATTCTGATTGTCCTTGTTTACTCAATAGAGCATATCATTACCATAATTCCAAAGGAAATACCCGTGTCAAATTGTTTTGGGTGAATGGGGGAGCCACTGTGCTTTACGGGTCCTGACCACGAATGGAATCAGCCCGGGGATCACAATAAATACAAAGACCATCACGGCGT
>QZLA01000300.1 GCA_004796375.1 Desulfobacteraceae bacterium | reverse complement strand
CTCCTGGGGATACTCCTGGATAAATCCATACCCGCCATAGACCTGGATACCATGAACGCAGACCTCAAAGGAACGGTCGGTGTTGTAGGCCTTGACAACGGGGGTCAGCAGTTCGATGAGCCCTTCCCATTTATCCTTTTCCTCTTCCGTTTCGGCAACCTGTGATTTATCAAAACAGAGTGCTGTAAAATAAAGCAACCCGCGCATACCGTCCACATAGGATTTCATGGTCAACAACTGGCGTTTCACATCGGGATGGTTAATAATGGCCACCGGCTGGGGATCCTTGTCAAAAATCTTCATCAGATCGGTTCCCTGGATCCTGTCCTTGGCATAATTGACCGCGTTGATATAGGAGGCCGTGGCAAACCCGAATCCCTGCATGGCCACACCCAAACGGGCCTCATTCATCATGACGAACATCGCCTTCATGCCTTTGTTCTCTTCGCCGAGAAGTTCACCAATGCAGTTGCCTTTGCCCCCGAAAGCCAGGGAGGCCGTTGAGTTCCCGTGAATCCCCATCTTCTCCTCAAGGCCGGTACACACCACATCATTGAACTCTCCCACGCTGCCGTCCTCGTTGACCCGATATTTGGGAACAAGGAACAATGAGATCCCCTTGGTGCCGGCCGGGGCCCCTTCGATCCGTGCCAGAACCGGATGGATAATGTTCTCGGTCAGATCCTGGTCACCGCCGGATATAAAAATCTTGTTCCCGGTAATGGTGTAGGTGCCGTCATCATTTTTCACGGCCGTGGAGGTGAGGTTCCCGACGTCTGAACCGGCTTCCGGTTCGGTCAGGCACATGGTGCCGGCCCATTTACCGGTGTACAAATTTTTCAGGTACACACGTTTCTGATCTTCGGTACCAAATTCTTCCACCAGTTTTCCCGCACCGTGGGTCAGTCCGGGGTACATGAGAAACGCACAGTTGGCACCGGTAAACAGCTCGCCTGCAGCGGTTGCCAGGACCCTGGGCATCCCCTGCCCGCCATATTCGGGATCATCGCACATGGCCAGCCACTCGCCTTCGCAGAACAGGTCATACACGCGGTGAAAGGATTCAGGGACCTTGACCGTACCGTTGTTCAGTTCACACCCCTGTTCGTCCCCATCCTTGTTGGTCGGGAGAATCTCTTTTACGGCCAGGTTCCTGGCCTCTTTGACCACCATGTCCATGGTCTTCTTATTAAAATCAGCGAAAATGTCCTGCTCTGCCAGGTCCTGGGCTGACAGCATTTCATAAAGTACAAACTCCTGATCCCGTCGATCTGCAATGGATTGTGCCATGCGGTTTACTCCTTTGATTTATTTTTTTATCCCTGTGGTGAACATATCAAAAATCATTGACAGCCGCTGCTCAAGCTCTGGTCCTGTCTCATCCCGGAACAGGGCACCCCAGGCGGCTGAATGAACAATATCTGCATAAAGTTCCGCCATATCCCGGCTGGGATAGGCTTTAAACTTGCCGGATGAAATCCCCTGGTCAAAAAGGTCCTGGAACAGGTTGACCATCCGGTCGTGAAATGAATTGACCTTCTCATTGAGCTGGGGCATGGCCACGGCATCCAGGTTGCTGCGTTCGGAAATGTAGATCTTGACCACCTGCTGGTTGGCCATGTAAAAATCGGTCTGTGCCCCAAGACAGGCCTTGAGCTTGCCGCAGATCCCAAGGTCGCTGTCCTGCCGGATGCTTTCCAGGATCATTCCCAGTTCCCTGACCCGGTTGATCACCAGGTCATGGTACATCTCCTTTTTAGAGGGAAAATATTTGTAGATGGTTCCCAGGGGATACTCGGAGTGCTTGGAAATCTGGGCCATGGTGGCACTGTGAAACCCCCTGGCGGCAAATATTTCCAGCGCAGCCTCCAGGATTTCACCACGCTTTCTTAGCTCGTCACGTTCTTTGCGGCTTGTTGTTTTCTGTGATTGACTTGCAACACCCATACAAATGCTCATTTCATTTTTAGAATGACCATTCTATAGACTATAAAACAGTAGTTTGTCAACCCATAAAAACATGAGAACATAAAAGTGGCGACCAGAGTATTCAACGATGTTTGCAGGCTGGTAGGCAGGACGCAAAAAACCGGGCAGGCTTTCTGCACCTGCCCGGGTAAACTCTCATTTGGTAAAACTATGGCTGCTGGGGTCTGACAAAGGCGGGAATAAACAGCATCCAGGGAAAGTCATCCAGCCACTGGGCATACAGGGTAACATTCTCCGATCCCATGGAGAATGAAGTGCCCGCAGCATAGGCTGTACCCGATCCATCGGCAGCAGCGTTCCAACCGTTAAATTTGTAATCGGTTCTCACCAGGTTGCCGCTGTTTCCCAACACCGTGACGGTATCGCCCAGGCCATAGGTATTGCTGTCAGTGGGCACCGTTCCACCGGTGCTGCCATTCCCCTCATAGGTGACCGTGTAGGATTGGCTGAAGGTATCACCGTTGACAAACCGTTCATCCAGGGTATCGGTCCCGTCGGTTGTCCAGAGGTAGTACTGCCCGGGGTTGCCCGTAGTTGACGGGGTAACGATATTGTACAACGCAAAACTGACGGGGGTTCCTGCCGGAACGCTACCGGACGTGATGGTTATATTCACAACAGCATTGGCCTCATCCTTTGAGAATACCGCTGCGCTGGCCCCGCCGCCGCTGAAATTGCTCAACCCCACACCGGATACGTCAAATGCATTTGGGAAATCCACATGAATAAACCCGATCATGGGAATGGCGGATTCATTGGTCAGACTCACATCAAAACTGCCTGTCGTACCGGCCAGCATGGTATCCGGTGTCACAGATGCATTTTGCAGGAGGCCGATGGTAGAAACGGTAAAGGTGTCATCCACGGTGCCGTGTATGCTGTCATCCGCACGGATGGTCACCGTAGTGGTTCCGCTTTTCAATGCGGTCAGGGACAAGGTGCGGTTATTTGCACCGCTCAAGGCTGCAGTGACGATACTGCTGTCCCCTACGGAGTGGACGGTAAAGTTCAACGTATCTCCATTCCCGTCAGTAAAATGGTTGTTCAGATCACTCACTGTTTCCTGGGTCCCGGAAAACTCCCTTAGACCGGTTTCATCCGGAATCGGACTGGAAACCGTGGGTACCGAACCTGCCGCAATAGAGGGCAAGGCGGAACTGCTGATATCAAATATGGTGCTGCCACCGTCCCGGGTATCCAGCTCGAGATTTCCATAGGATCCGCCGCTGGACGGGTTGGTGACATTGCTGATTACAGCGGTGTAGGTCCCTGCCGGGATCGTGGAAGCACTGGCAATGAACCAGACATCCGATGCACCGGCACTCTGATGTGTGGTTCCGGGCACAGACGGTGATGTCACGCTAATGGCGGTGCTGCCGTCAATACCGTATTGAGACGGATAATTAAAGTACAGGTATGCACCGTCCCCGCCTGAATCGGTTACTGTGGTCTCAAGTGTAAAATTAACAGTCAGGTCCGTAGTCTGGCTAGCCACATCGGATGATGACGATATGGAGTTGATGACCAGTTCACCAATGGCATCCACATCAAATTCATCATCCACTGCCCCATCACTGGATGTGGCCGTCACCGTGATGGTGGCACTGCCGTATTTTTTGGCTTCAATGGACAGAATCCGCCCATTGGTTCCGGATGTGGTTACCCCGACTGTTAGAGGATCTGAACTTGAGGCAGTAAATGTCAGTGTATCGCCATCCGCATCATCAAAATGATTGTTCAGGTCAGCGACGATCTGTTGAACCCCGTCGCGCTCCTGCACATCGGTTTGGTCTGAGATCGGCGACGTCACTGTGGGCGCATTGGATGCACCAATGGTCGGCAGGGCAATGGATCCTTTATCATAGGTGGTTCCACCGCCGTTCCGAGTATCCACATTTGCGTTCCCATATGACCCGGCAGAGCCCGGATTGGTCACATGGCTGATGGTCACGGTGTAAGTCCCGGCAGGAATAGTGGATGCACTGGCAATGAACCAGACATTGGACAATCCCTCACTGACATGGGTGCTGCCGGCTACAGAGGGTGAGCTGACAGTCACAGTCGTGCTGCCGTCTGTCACTCCGTACTGAGACGGCAGATCAAAATAGATGTACGCTCCGTCCCCGTTGGAGTCTGATGATGCGGTTTCCAGCGTCAGGCTGAAGGTCAGCGTGGTTGTCTGCCCGGCCGTATTTGAACTGGATGATACCGAGTTCATACCCAGGGCACCGATGGTGCTCACGTTGAAGGTATCATCCACGAAACCGTCTGCGGAGGTCGCTGTTACTGTGATATCGGCTGAACCGAATTTCTTGGCCTGCAGAGAGAGTGTCCGGTTATTGGCACCACTCAGGCTTACCCCAACCGTGGAGGAATCCGAAGATGATGCCGTAAAATGGAGGGTATCTCCATCCAGGTCGATAAAGTGGTTGTTCAGGTTGGCAACATACTGGGTTACCCCTTCAGATTCTTCAAGGTTGGATTTATCCGGAATCTGACTGCTTACCGCTGGTGGGTTGGATGCCCCTGCCACAATATCTTCTCCGGCAATGGAACCAATATCCACCTGGCCGTTACCATTAAATGTCCTTACGGTATGCGCATCAATGGGACCGGGTGAGGCCGGGTTCTGGACGTTGTTGATCACTACGGTATAGGTCACACCACCGGTTATCACCGCACTGCCATTACTAGAATACATCATGATCTTTGCAGTTGAATCATTGCGGTTGTTGATGGCCATACCGGTCACGCCGGGGGAAATACTGCCCAGCGTGGCACTGCTGACCGTAAAATCATTATCAAAATCAAACTGAAAGTATGCCCCGTCACCCCAATTCCCACTGTTGATGGTTGAGGACGGAGTGAATTTAAAGGTATAGGTTGAAGTATCTGCTGCAGTAACTGATGATTCAGTCACATCAATCACTGCAATGCTTCCTGCAAAGGAAATGCCGGGAAAAAGGGTTGAAACGAAGAAGACAAAACCGATAATCAAGGGTACAAAAGAAATCCGGGAATCACTCATAACCACACCCCCTTATTATGTGAGAAATTCCTAATATAATTATGTCAAACATTCTATTTGTCAAGGAAGGAGGAGGGTGTCTAACAGAAACAAGCTCTATGGGTGAGCTAAGAAATTGGTATTGTCAAGGGT
>QZLA01000056.1 GCA_004796375.1 Desulfobacteraceae bacterium | reverse complement strand
GGCTGAACAGAATGCAAAACAGTGGAAATAGTGTGACGGCAGGATATACTGGCGATCGAAGCGGTTTCCATCAATCCGTCAGCAGCAGGTTGATACCACTGCCTGTAAAAGGCCGGCGATGGTCAAGCCGGACGAAATGGGGAATGGAGGTCTCCCATCCAGATGTTAGGGCCAGGTAGGTGATCCCCCAGGCATACTCACTGCCCGGAAGGGGCGGCAACCAATCAAGATCGCTGGTGAATAAAGGCCACATGAAGTTGCCGGGGTTGATAAACGGTTCCTCCCATGCCCCGCCGGCATATCCCTGCCGCTGAGAAAAAGAAAGATGGGCTGGCGATATATACTGAAAAGAATGATTCATCGCAATGGCTGTACCATACCCGCCCTTTGCCGTCACCGAGGGGTTGAGATAGTACTCAGAGCCAGTTGGTGACCAGGTGTGGGTCGACCAGATGATTCCGCCGTCATATGATATGTCATAGGCTACCGCAAATGATGTCCCATTCCAGCTTTTTTCATAAGCGCAGATCACGGTATCATTCCAGGCGGAAACGCTGGTGTTATAATTCAGTCCGTCATAGTTGACTTCGAGCTGGAACGGGATCAGACCGGATGCTCCCATTTTGAGGATCATGACAGGCTGCCCCTGACCGGTTGCTGCAATGTACGTCAGGTAGCAGAAATTGTGGAGCGCGTTTTTGTAATAGTTGTTGTTCCATGTGCCGGACAACCCATCTAAAGCATTGGTCACCCCGGTGTCCCATTCGGTCCAGGCAGGGGTGGCAGTGCTGATATCAATGGTATTATACAGCACCAGGTTGGCCGAATGGGATGCTGAGATATCGAGAATGGCTGCCACAAATACTCTGTAGACGTTTACGGCTGTACTGTCCTGATAGGTGATTACCTCAATATCATTGACCGGCCTGCTTTTATCAATGATCAGTTGGAAACCGTCAGGACCTCCGTAGGTGGTGTCATGCAGCCCGTCTTCAATCTTAAAGCGCCTCATGAACACCTTGTCCGGCAAGTCAAATCCGGTAGTATACCCCACCCATAAATACCCGCCGGCTACAGCAGTCGAGATATCGTTGTTTTCAAACGTACTTTGATAGACAAAGGTTTCCTGCCAGGTCCGGCCCCGGTCCTTTGAAATATTCACGGTCCAGATGTATGTGTTGCCGCTTGGGTAAGATTCCGTGAACCGGACCACGGCAAACAGGTTCCCGGTTTTGGCATCGTGTTCCAGGCAGACCTGCTCGCCGCCGGTTCTTGTTCCGATGCGCACCGCTTTGTTGATCAGGCCGGGACCGGCCAGGGCATGATCCGGAAGATGTATCAGTACTACCAACAGGGCAAGGGCGGGGACGATAAGAATACTGATAGGCTTTGTCATTGTCATTTCCTTTTCACTGCAGTCCATGGAGACGGATCATCAAAACAACTACCGGTAGAATCCTATTTGACCTTGATAAGGTCTTCCTGATTTAGGATGAGCCATTACTTTTTGTCAAGCTAAATAGGAAAAAAAATCCAAGAAGCGAAATAGTTCATTTGACATTTAACCCGACAGCCATATGCGCTAACCTCAAAAACACTTAAAGTTTAAATTTCGGTTTTATTATGCTCCAAATACTTCCCAAATATGCTTAATCACTTTCTTACTTCACTCTTACATGTAATGATCTATTCAGATAAACAACAAGTTAATATGATGATTCGTATATTTTTACAAATTTAATGATATCCAACATGCGATTTAATTTGTAATAAGAATTTCCTAATAAGAAAATCAATCAATATTTCACCCAGCGATTTCAATGATACCGGAATCACGCAATTCAAGTCAAACCGGAAGCTTGCTCCCTGGGATGGTAGGAGCGACGCCTATGTCTATCATCAACCGCTCAGGTCCTTGCCAACAAAGGCGATTACTTCATATGTTAAACCGGACCGTTTTAAAATTTGGCTGAGCGACTCTGAATACCATGACAATCGATTAAACTTCTTCTATTAGTGTTCGGTTTCAATTTGTCCCATTTCTATTAAATTCTTGCTTTTTTATTAGTGGCTATATAGTGTTGATAATCTCCACTAAAAGGATGCTATGAATTAAATATTTCCCATGGAAGCATTTCAAAATATCATTAGAGTATTTGATTGTCCAAATTATGATGCCTGCCTTAATGTAGCCTCATACCTTGATCTATTCACCTTTTCTTGTGTTGGATGTCCAAATGAAGCGTATAATATTGAAAAACCACAAGAGTATTTATTCATAAAACAATTTTCTTTCATTGGGTGGATAAAGATAAGGAAAAAATTCCTGGAAATACCCCCGGACAAGATTAACAACATTCTAAGTCATTCACCCCCCAAGGAGAATCAAATCAATATGGCTGCAACAAAAAAAGAAACAGTTTTAGACTTCCTTAACATGAAATATAACGATTATAATATCGATTTTCGCGAAAACTCGATAACATCCTCACAAGATTTCATCATTGATACAGGCACCTTCACAGTATTTATAAAAATCGGGCAAAAACGTTGGGACGCATCCAATAACGTCTCCATTTTGGATTTTTTAGAATCGAAAGAAAAACAAATTCATGAAGCTGTTTTGAACAATCAGAACGCGATTCTTCCAATGAAATAGCTCTTATAGTGCGAATAAATATTAATTACTGTATCATGAAAAACATCTATAAAAGCAAATGGTTGGTCTACTTTAACAGTTGACTATGTCATCAGTCGTCCAGGTCCTTGCCAACAAAGGCGATCACTTCCTCTGTTAAACCGGGCCGTTTAAAAATTTGGCTGAACGACTCTGAATACCATGAACTGAACCGCTTCGCGGAAATGGCGACATCGACTGCCTGAACCAAACCCCAATTTCCCATTTTATCCCAATCAATTTACAATACCTCCTACGACCGTAAGGTCGATTATCATCAATTT
>QZLA01000362.1 GCA_004796375.1 Desulfobacteraceae bacterium | reverse complement strand
TAAAATTACCTATGAACACTTTTAACCCCACTTTGTTTTTTTAGGTTCAATAGAACAGCCAGTCCTGACCTGGATTTTGCCGTAAATCACTTGGAAAATACCATTATTCAACACCTTTTGAGAACCACAATGTCAACAATTGGTTTTTCTACTAAACCGGCACAATGCAAGGCAGTTTGTATGATTGCATCAAAAAATGCCGCTGCTGTTTTGTCACAATAGCTGCCAAGTGCTTTTAGCCTCAGTAGGTCTTTCATTGCTTCGCGGTCAAAAGCGCCTTTCAGTTATCTGCCTGGAGGCAGAGTAAAACACCGGTCTGAGAATTGGGATTGATCCGCAGGGTCATACGTTCTTTCTGTTATGGTGATGAACCGGTCTGCATCCACACGTATCAAAGTAGATGAGCGCGTACCGTAGGTCGGGCTCTGGATGAACATGGGGGACAGGATCCGCTCCCATTCGGGCCCGACGCCGGTTTGTGGCAGTTGATCGTCCCGGGCAATGTGCCGGTCTTTCAGCAGTTCGAACAGGGTGTTGTCGTCTGTGCTGCCTGTTTTCAGACATTGGGACAGCGCCTTCGTACCCCGGGTAACTTTGGGCCAGGCCGTATTCAGCAGGTGGTTGCTCACACCATGGAAGCCCTGCGGGATCTGTTTGATTCCTCTCCCCTGGTTGGAGAACCAGAACAGCGAAGGTCCGTGCTTTTGATCAAGCAGTTCACCGGTCACCAGGTTGAACCCGGTATAAACTTTTGCTTTATTTTCAAGCTGCTTGAGAAATTCTTCCACTGTGCCGCCAAACAAGAGGCAGTCCGGGATGATCTCTCCCCTGGACGGGGCACCGGGTTTGAGATCGGCTGGATCGCGATAGTTGGTCAGGGCGGCAAATCGGCCGCTGGTGTGGACACCCAGCCAGGTACCACCGGCAACCAGATCCCTGCCGGCCAGAATGTCGGGCTGGTCCTGCCAGTAATCCAGTTCGGCAGTGGGGCGGTTGTAGAATTCATCCCGGTTGGCCGCCAGGATAAAGGGGAAATTCGGGGATGTGTCAACACCCATCAATATCAGGCACATGGATTATCGTCCTTTTTTTTCATTGTTTTTATTACCTCCATATATTATTTTTAATCCAATGAAAACACTACACATGTATTCCCAGGCTGCTATTTTTGGGTTGATCGTCATTCTGGCAGGGGTGTTTATCGTGCCTGCCGGACCTGTCTTGGCCGGCAAAAGCGGTCAGCAGTTCAAGGTCTGTGTGACCACGATTGTCTCCCATCCGGCGTTGGATGCCGATATGAAAGGGTTTGAAGCCGGGCTTGCCAGTGCCGGATTCAAAGAGGGGATCAATGTCACATATGAGCGCCACAATGCACAGGGCGATATTGAAGTGGCGGATGCCATTTCCCAGAAAATCGCCAGGAGCAGTTGTGATCTCATCCACAGTATCTCAACTCCAGCGACCCAGTCGGTGTTGAGATTTGTCGACAAAACACCGGTGGTGTTTTCCTCTGTTACCGACCCTGAAGGGGCGGGTATCGTTCCCAAAGGCAGTCGGCCCGGCAACAAGACCGGCAGTCATATTACCGGTGTCAGTGACAAATGGCCTGTCAAGCTGCAGATGCGGACCTATGCCAAGTTTGTTCCCAAGGCCAGGAACTGGGGGACCATATATAATCCCAATGAGGACAACTCCATCTCCCATGTCACTGACATGAAAAGTGCAATGAAGGATCTGGGTCTGAAACTGGTCGAGGTCCATGCCACCCGGGCGGATGAGGTCGAGGCTGCGGCCCGTTCTCTTGTCGGCAGGGTAGAGGCGATTGCGATCACAGCGGACAACACATCAGTGGCCCATTTTGACAGAATTGCCAAAGTCTGCAATGAAAACAAGATACCGCTCTTTGCCGGGGATATGGACAGCGTGCCCAAAGGTGCCATTGCTGCGTACGGTACGGATTATTACCTGATCGGGTATGCTGCCGGCAAGAAAGCCGCCTTGATCCTCAAGGGGGTTAAAACCGGTGATATCCCTTGGGGACTGATGGAAAAGTTCAGCTTTGTTATCAATCAGCATGCGGCATCTCTTCAGGGGGTCAAAATCGACCCTGATCTTCTTAGAAAAGCAGATAAGCTGATCAACTGAACATGCTAAAACACAGACGCCTGCCTTTCAGCTTACTCTTTGCAGCCGCCCTCCTGATCCTGACCATGGCCGCTGGTTCTTACGTTGACCTTCGTTATGAAGAGATGCACAGCCGGCAGCTTGCGATCTCCACCGGTCTTGAAAAAATCGACCGCTTCAATCAGCAGTTGAGTGCGATGCTGCTGGTCTCAGTGCTTGAGCAGAACATCCTCAAAAGCTCGAGTTATCAGAATGTGCACGCTAAACTTGAGCTGGATGTTGGCATGGTTGAGTCGCTCACCCAGGGCCTGAGCCTTGCCGATGATGTTACCGCTCTCAGCCAGGAGCGCCGCAACCTTCGACAGGTTGAACTCAATGCGTATAAATTGATGGAGCAGGAACACTGGCAGGCGGCCCGCACCTTGCTTTTTGGTGATGAATATGTGCTTGCACGAAAGATTTATGAGATCAACAGTGAGACCGCCATTGGCGCACTCAATGGTGAACTGACGACCAATGCGGCACGGTTCAATCAGATACGCAACATCTCGCTTGGGTTGAGGTTCGCTGCTCTTGGCCTGCTGTTTTGGGCGGGGATGATGTTTTCACAAAGACTCAGGCACGAACTCAAGGAACAGGAGCGGCTCAGGGAAGAAATCACTTCGGTGAACATCCAGCTTGAAGAGAAGGTACAGGAACGCACTGCCGAACTTGAAGAGGCAAACCGCAAATTAGCAGACCTGAGCATCACCGACGGACTGACCGGCCTTGCCAACAGGCGGCATTTTGACGAAGTGTTCAAAAACGAATGGCACCGAGCAAAACGCCAGCACCTGCCGGTTTCTATTGCAATGATCGACGTGGACCAGTTTAAACTCTATAATGATCATTTCGGTCACCAGGAGGGAGATGCATGTCTGCGCCGTATTGCTGCCGTGCTGTCCGAGAGTGTGCAGCGTTCAGGAGACCTCATGGCCCGGTATGGTGGTGAGGAGTTTGTGGCCATTCTCCCGGGTATGAAGGGGTCGGACGCGGTAAAGATGGCTGAAATCATACGTCAGCGGGTCCAGGCTGAAAAGATAGCGCACTCAGACACATCCCTTAGCGGTATTGTCACCGTCAGTATCGGGGTTGGATCACGAATCCCGCAATCCAGTGATGCAGCTGTTCTGTTGTTAAACGAAGCCGATACGGCCCTTTACACAGCCAAAAACAGCGGCCGCAACACAGTCGTTCTCCTGGACGGACAGGCGGCTGTACCGGCGGATAAGCCGGAATAAGCTGCATACTGAAAAGTAAAATATAATCTTCCTTCCATATTGCCGTTGTCGTCATGATGGTTTAAGATACTCAATAAATCTCTACCCGTCTCAGGAGCTGGCCATTGAAAAGCAACTGGATAAAGCGAACCTCCCTGATTGAAACCATGGAAAAAATCTTTGACCCCATCCCCATCCCGATCATCCTGGTCGATGAGAACATGAAGGTCCAGCTGGTCAACAAGGCATTTGCCCAGTTTCTTGATTTCAATAAGGAGGATATGATCGGGAAAGGGGCTCAGGAACTGGACCAGAATACCCGATGGCCGGAAGTATTTAACAGCAAACAGGCCGAGATTGCCTGGAAACATACCTTTACCAACGGAAAAACCGCTATTGTTCACCGGATACCCGTACTGGATGAAAATCAGAATGTGGCCTACGGGTTTGGCATGGTTCTCTTTGAAACCATTGAGAACATGAAAGAGATCATTAAAAAGAACAAGCTGCTGGAATCAAAACTCAAACATTATGAAAAAGTCCTTTCCCGGATCAATGCGGCGCAGTACACCTGGGATCATATCACCGGCCGGAGTGCCGCCACTCAACAAACCGTGAAAATGGCCAGAAAGGCTTCCCAGACGGTTTCAAATGTCCTTTTGACCGGAGAAAGCGGTACGGGAAAAGAGCTGTTTGCCCATGCCATTCACCATGACAGCCATCGTAAGGCCGGCCCTTTTATCAAAATCAACTGCGCCGCGATCCCGTCACAGTTGATTGAGTCCGAACTGTTCGGTTATGAAGGCGGCGCGTTCACCGGGGCCAGGAAAAACGGGAAAAAGGGAAAGTTTGAATTGGCTGACCAGGGCAGTATCTTTCTGGATGAAATTGGTGATCTGCCGTTGGACATGCAGGCAAAATTACTGCGCGTTCTTCAGGAAAAAGAGTTTGAACGGATCAGCGGCAGTAAAACCATCAAAGTGGATGTGCGGGTCATCGCAGCCACCAACCGCAATCTGAAACGTATGTGCCAGGACGGCCAGTTCCGGTCAGATCTGTATTTCCGGTTGAACGTTATGTCCATACAGATACCGCCGCTCAGGGAACGGATGGATGACCTTCCAGAATTGATCGAGGTGTTGCTTGATAAACTGGCGCAGAAGCTGGATAAAAAACGGATACCGATTTCAGATGATGCCCGTGACGCCCTTGCCGGATATCACTGGCCGGGAAACATCCGGGAACTTGAGAATATGCTGGAAAGGTCCATGATATTGGCTGACCGGGGAGAGATCAAATCGGAACACCTCTCGCTTTCTGCAGGGTTACCCCACCTGATGTCAGCCACGCTTAACCAGACATTGAAACATACGGTGGAAAGTGCGGAAAAGACCGCCATTGTCCAGTGCTTGAAACAGGTCGGGGGCAACCGGTCTGAAGCTGCCAGAATACTGGGTGTCAGCAGATCCGGGTTGTATGACCGCCTGAAAAAATTCAATCTCTGAACCGGTGTCCGGAATTTCGACACCTGTACGGTTTTCCGGACAAATCCGGTCTATGTGCCATCGATGCCTTGTTTGACGGTTGTATCCTTCATCTGGTGTCCGGAATTCCGGACACAGGAGGGCCGTGTCAGCCGACGATCACCCCCTGACTGACAGGTGACCCTTGCCTGGTGCGCTTCTTCCATACATGGTACAAACCTTGCTGTATCTTAGCTAAAGCAGCAGAATAATCATTGAATTGCCGGCAACCTTAACGGTAAAAGGAGCACAAAATGGAAAAAAGACAATTATTCAGAATTGCAGGTTTCTTTTTGTTCATCTTCATGCTTGCGGCCCCGTCAATGGCCCAGCAGCCAATCAAGGTCGCGCAGCTTGCCTGTCTGACCGGTCCCTACGAAGCTTATGCCAAGCAGGCGGTCGAGGGATTTAAGCTCGGTCTGGAATACGCAACCGACAATACCTTTACCGTGCTTGGCAGGCCCATCGAGGTGATTGTCAAAGATACCCATATGAAACCGGACATGGGAAAACAGCTTTTGACGGCGGCGTACCAGGATGACAAGGTCGATATCGCGGTCGGACCGGTATCTTCGGCAGTAGCCATGGCCTGCCTGCCGGTTGCCGAAGAGTTCAAGAAAATCTTGATTGTTGAACCGGCAGTAGCCGACTCGATCACAGGCAAGGCATGGAACCGGTACATTTTCCGAACAGGCCGGAACTCCTCCCAGGATGCCATTGCAGGGGCGACCGCCATTGGCGGACCCGGGGTAAACGTGGCCTATATCGCACAGGATTACACCTTTGGCAGGGACGGGGTGGCCACAGCCAAGGAAGCCCTGGCTGCGACCGGGGCCAAGGTGATCCATGAAGAATACATGCCGCTGAATACGGTTGATTTTACCGCACCGGCCCAAAGGATTATCAAAGCGATGAACAAGGCCAAAGGAAAAAAATATCTTGCCATATACTGGGCAGGCAAAAACAATCCGACTGCCAAACTCAATGCCATGAAGCTGGATAAGCGATATGGTATTCAACTGGCCGTGGGCGGCAATATTATCGATGTACTCAAGACCTACAAAACCCTGGTCGGCGCAGAAGGGGGCAATTACTATTATTACGAAAGCCCGGAAAACAAGATCAACGACTGGCTGGTGTCAGAACATTTCAAGCGGTTTAATGCGCCGCCTGATTTTTTCACCTGCGGCGGCATGACCGCAGCCCTGGCCGTTGTCAAGGCGCTGAAGACAGCGAAATCAACCGATACGGAGACCCTGATCAAAGCCATGGAGGGCATGCATTTTGATACACCCAAAGGGGAGATGGTGTTCAGAAAAGAGGACCATCAGGCCCTTCAGGACATGTATGCATTTAGAATTACCACCCGGGAGGGCATTGACTGGGGTATTCCCGAAGTCACCAAGGTGATTTCATACAAGGATATGAATATCCCCATCAGAAATCAACGCAACTAGGCCTGAACTGCCCAGCCGGAGCCAACTATGACGATGACGCCTGCCATAGAAACCCGGAACCTGTCTATCCAGTTTGGGGGCCACGTGGCCGTGGATTGCCTCGATATCCAGGTGGATCCGTTTTGTCTGAAATCGATTATCGGACCCAACGGGGCCGGTAAGACCACGTTGTTCAACCTGATTTCAGGACAATATCAACCCACCCAGGGACAGGTTCTGTTCAATGGAAAAGATATCACCCGGATGAGCGCGGCCAAACGGGCACAACTTGGGATCGGCCGCTCGTTCCAATTAACCAATATCTTTTCAAGCCTCACGGTCCTGGAAAACGTCCGTCTGGCCATACAATCCAGGCAGCAGATCGGTATGGTCTTCTGGAAGGATTTTTCCAAATATCCTGAACTGGAAGAGGCCGCATACGATTGCCTGCAGCAGGTGCGCCTCCAGGATAAAACCCTGCATGAGGCCAGTGTGTTAACCCATGGCGAGCAGCGTAAACTTGAAATTGCCATACTGCTTGCCCTTGACCCGTCTGTACTGCTCCTGGATGAACCCACCGCCGGCATGAGCCTTGAAGATGTACCGGCCATTCTTGAGATCATCCAGGATATTAAATCGCAACAAAACCGGACCATCCTGCTGGTCGAGCACAAGTTTGACATGATCATGGCCCTGTCCGACTCCATTGCCGTGCTTCAGGAGGGGCGTATTATCTGTGATGATACGCCCGAAGCGGTTTCCGGCAATCCTGTTGTGATGGAAGCGTATCTTGGAGGAGGGGTGAAACATGAATGATTCCATGCTGACGCTTGACGATGTTCACACCCATATCGGACAACACCATATTCTCCAGGGGGTATCACTTTCTGTCAACCCCGGGGGTGCAACCATACTGCTGGGCAGGAACGGTGCCGGAAAATCCACCACACTCAAAACCATTATGGGGTTGTATCCGGCTTCAAAAGGTTCGATCCGGTTCAAGGGCGAGAAGATTCACCGTGAAAAAACACACAAAATCGCCAGAATGGGCATGGGGTTTGTTCCGGAAGACCATGCCGTCCTGTTCAATCTGACCGTTGAGGAGAATTTCAGGCTGTCCATGGTTGAAGAAACAGAGACCACCCGCCAAAATCTTGAAGATGTTCTCGAACTCTTTCCGGCGTTGAGGAAATTCTGGAAAACAAAGGCCGGACTGCTATCCGGAGGACAGAAACAGATGCTGGCCATTGCCCGGGTGTTTGTCTGTGATCATTCACTGCTGCTGATTGATGAGCCGTCAAAAGGCCTGGCACCTATTGTCGTGGATCAACTGGGAGAAGCACTTTTACGGATAAAAGACAAAACCAAGGTGATCCTGGTGGAGCAGAATTTCAATCTGGCCTGCCAGGTCGGGACCGACTGTTTTATCCTGGATGACGGGCAGGTGGTTTTCCACGGAATGATCGATGAACTGGCCAAAGACAAACCCATGATGAAAGCCTATCTGGGTATCTGATAGAATGAATTCTCTGGTGAAAAAATGATCACTCAAGCATTAAAACAAAATCCATTCACCCTGGCAATGAAAAGCAAAGCAAATACAATGGCCGGGCTTGGCCTTCTGCTCATGCCGCTGATCTGGATTGATCCGGTGACCTACCTGACGCTGACGGTGGCTGGCCTGTCTTTAGGGATGCTCATATTTCTCATTGCCTCGGGCCTGACCCTGATTTTCGGGCTCATGGATGTATTGAATCTGGCCCATGCCGCATTTTTTGCCTTTGGTGCCTATATGGGATATACGGTCCTTTATCTTTTCAATTCATGGGGATGGATTGAAGGTGCATCCCTGTGGGGAAGCCTCTGGTTTTTAGTGGTTGCATTGGGTACGGCCGGCCTTGTGGGGGCGTTGCTGGGCGTAATCACCGAGCGGCTGGTGATTCAAAGGGTTTACGGGGATCACCTGATGCAGCTTCTGGTCACCGTGGGGGTATCCTTTGTCATGGTTGAGATCCTCAAGATCATATGGGGGGTTAATGATGAGGTGGTTCCCATTCCTTTGGCATTTCAGGACAGTTTCATCATTTACGGTGTGTTTGTCGAATACTTCAGGGTGGTGGCCATCTTGCTGGGCGTACTGGTGTTTGCCGTACTTCAGTTCATGCTGAAAAAAACCAAGATCGGCATCATTGTCCGTGCCGGTGTTGAAAACCGGGAAATCGTCCAAACTACCGGATACAACATCAACCGGATATTCACCATGGTGTTTGCCCTTGGTGCGGCATTTGCCGCCATCGGCGGCACCATGATGGCGATATTCAATCAGGCCGTTGACCCCGGCATGGGCGACCAATTCCTGATCTTTGCCCTGATCGTCGTAATTATCGGTGGTATGGGATCGGTAACCGGCAGTTTTGTCGGCGCCATTATTGTGGGCCTGTCATTCAATTACGTGGCATATCTGGTTCCTAAAATGGCGCTTGGGGTCAACTTCATGATTATGGCCATTATTCTGTTAATCCGCCCGAAAGGGCTGTTCGGGAAAGAATGATCATGGATTCTGGCATGACGGATAAGATGGCGGTGAACGATCACACCCTTTCTAAAGAGAATGTACCGGCACTCACTTCCCTGGATACATTCAGGATCGGGATTGTTATCCTGATGGGGCTTGTCCCCTTTATTTTTCCATCGTTCCGGGTGATGGACGTGATGGCAAAAATCATGATCTTTACCCTGGTCGTGGCATCATTTGACCTGCTGCTGGGGTATACCGGCATTCTCTCCTTTGCCCATGGGATGTTTTTCGGTATCGGCGCCTACTCAGTGGCCCTGATCCTCTATCATACGGCAGCACCGGCATGGTACCATATCATTATTGCCATCCTCATTTCCCTGGTCGTCAGTATTGGATTGTCCCTGGTCATCTCCTTTTTTTCCTTGCGGGTCAAGGCGATCTTTTTTGCCATGCTGACACTGGCCCTGGCCGAGTTTGCCCACATCCTGGGGGTGCAGTGGACCAGCCTGACCGGTGGTGAAGACGGTATCTCATTTACGCTTCCCTGGATCTTCAATTTTAATCATACGTTTGGAACGGTATGGCATACCCAGATTAACGGACGGCTGGTGGTGTATTTTCTGATCCTATTCTCAACCCTGTTTCTATTTGCCGGCCTGGTCAGGTTTACGAGATCTCCGGTGGGAAGGGTTCTGCAGTCGATCCGGGATAATGAGCAGCGGGCAGTGGCACTGGGGTACCAGACATTCAGGTATCAGATCTATTCCATCGTGTTTGGTTCTTCTGTTGCGTCACTGGGCGGTATATTATTTGCCATGTGGCTGTGCTATGTCAACCCGGATTCAGTCTTTCACACCGCCATCATGGTCAATATTCTTTTAATGGTCCTGATCGGCGGGATGGGAACACTTTACGGCAGTGTCATCGGTGCTGCCTTTCTCATCATTACGGAGAACTGGCTGCCGCAATTGTTAAAATCCGCTGCAGAACTGGTCCCCCAAAGCCATGTCATACAAGTCCTGGCTGACCGTTGGCAATTGTATTTCGGCATCCTTTTTGTTCTGGTGGTGCTATTTTTTCCCAAAGGTGTTCTCGGAACGATCCGGGCACACTACAGGCAGAGAGTCATCGAATCAGAATCCATTGAAAATCAACTGAAGTAAAAGAGGATACCCACCATGATCCAACCTGAAATGCGCCTGCTCAAGGGCGATAATCTAAAAATCAACGCCGCTTTTTACGGCAGCGGTGAAAAAACGATACTGTGTGTTCACGGAATAACGGCCAACTGCCGCGCTTGGGATATACCCGCATCTTCATTGTCGTCGGATTACCAGGTGGTCGCCATGGATCTTCGCGGAAGGGGCGGCTCAGATAAGCCGGATACAGGGTATTCCCCGGAGCATCATATAAAGGATATGATCGCTTTGCTCAATGACCTGGGTATCGATAAAATTTGTCTGATGGGGCATTCCCTGGGCGCCTTTATCAGCCTGGTGTTTGCAGCCCAACACCCGGAGCGCCTAGAGAAACTGGTCATCGTTGACGGGGCAGGGGATTTAAGCCCGGACCAGATGGACCAGGTGTTTGTCGGGATTAAGCCGGCGCTGGACCGCCTTGAAAAAACCTTCTCATCTGAAACGGATTATCTTGACCAGATGAAAGCCGCGCCATGGATCCAACCCTGGCTGCCCAATATCGAGGCCTACTACCGTCATGAAATCGAGTCGCTGGAATCCGGGGTGAGAACCAATATCAACCCCATGCATATTAAAGAGGAATCTGCCAATGTGAGGAAGATCGATTGTGCCACCCTCTATGAAAAGGTGCAGTGCCCTACACTTATCCTGCGTGCCACCCAGGGGCTTTTAAGCCGTTATGATATGCTGCTGCCTGAAGATGCGGTTGAGCGCATGGTTGAAAAAATCCCGGATGCCAGGCGGTTTGATGTTAAAGGAACAAACCATTACGGGATCCTGTTTCAACCCCACACGGAAAGGGACAGCGCCCTGAAAGAATTCCTTGGAGGATAGGCTTTTTGGGCAAATCTTCGTTTACGGTTTATTAAATACGCTGCCCCGGTAAAACGCGAGTCTTGCTGCCTGGGCCTCATAGGGTCGTGTGATCTCTTTGATCTCTGCATGGGTCAGCGGTGTGAGTTGCCGGCCGGTTTCAGTCAGTTCCCTGACCTCATCCGGCGTGCTGCAACCCACTACACCCACCGAGATGTCATGGGATAGGGCAAAGCGGATCAATACTCCCGCGGTAATACCCAGATCTTCCGCGATGTAATGCCTGCCACCAAGGATCTTCATCCCGATGACGACAATCCCCTTTTTATGGGCGGCCTCAAGGGTATGGGTCATAAAACCGCCAAGGATCTCCTCCACCGGATTCACCGGCATGAGAACCGCGTCAACAGGCCACTGTTCAACTGCACGGGTCAATATCACGGGGTCATGATGTCCGGTCACACCGATGTGCCGGACCAGTCCCATCTCCTTTGCTTCAAGAAATCCCTCCAGGGCTCCGCCCTTTTGGGAAATCAGTTCAAGGTCTTTTTCATCCCGGACATCATGGATCTGCCAAAGATCCAGGTAGGAGGTATTCAGCCGGTCCAGGGTCTGTCTCAGTTCTGCCAGCACGCCGTCTCTGTCTCTTGTAGCGGATTTGCTGGTATGGAATATGGCCTCCCGATTCTCAGGATGATCTTTCCAGTAACGGCCAAGATAGATTTCACTGTCCTTATAAACC
>QZLA01000064.1 GCA_004796375.1 Desulfobacteraceae bacterium | reverse complement strand
CTTTTGCGTCCGCTTCCGCCTTGGCTTTGGCTTCTGCGTCTGCTTTGGCCTTGGCTTCTGCCTCGGCTTTTGCTTTGGCTTCCGCTTCTGCCTTGGCCTTGGCTTCTGCTTCAGGATCTACCGCAGGTGCTGCAGGGGCTTCTTCCTTGGGTGCCGGCGCAGCTTCTGCCTTAGGCGCAGGAGCTGCTTCAGCCTTGGGCGCCGGAGCCGGTTTGGCTTCAGCCTTGGGCGCTTCTTTGGCCGGTGCCGCCTTTTTGGCCGGTGCCGCTTTCTTTTCTTCCTCAATGGTCAGATCCGCTTCAGGTGCCATTGAAGCAAAATCGATATCCACATCATCCATGCGTTTTTCAATGGCTGCTGCATCGGCAGCCGAACCACCGTCCACGATCAGGTCGATGAACGTCTTGACCAGTTTAACCGCTTCAGGATGACGCATGATCATCAGGCTGGAACCGGAAACCAGGTAGGATACCGCACCCACTGCTTCCATGAGGACGCCGCGTCTCTCGGGATCGCCCAGTTCAGGCGCTTCTTCCGCAGTCTGCTTGGCTTCCTTGCACTTCCAGATTTCGTTGCCCAGGTTATTGATCATCGGGTTCTGAAGCTTGTCATCACCCTGTGTCATGGCCGCCTGGGACAATCGTTCCATAACTGAGTAGGTATATTCCAGGCCATACCCAAGTCCACCGGTCGTCGGATCAACAACTACTTTGTCCAGCGACATACCCAGGTTTTCAAGCAGGATATTCACCTGCTTGGCAAGGTTGACGTCGATGGGTGACGAGGAAATAACTGTGTGGCCGTAGCCCATGGCTGCCGCGCCGATCCCTTTGTAGTTCTTTTCTTCAACAGGACCGATGGTCAGGTTTTCACCCTGGCAGTCTTCTGCGACTTTTTTAAGGACATCTTCATCTTTTGCCGGAACGGCACATCCCCAGACAATCAGGGGAACGTTAATTGCTCCCAGAACACTTTTAACGGTTGCAGCCGCGTCTTCCGGGCTTGCGTCTTTATCATTGGGGTCTGTACTTTTCAACTGAAGGACAATTGCCTGTGCGCCATACTCTTCCACGCATTTTTTAGCCCAGGCAGCCGGATCGGAAATGACATCCTTGAAAGGTGCCAGGGCGGCTTCCGGCCAGTCTTCAGGCTCCATATCCCAGATCTCCATTGCAATCACGGGTTTATGGGGGATCTCTCCTTCAAACTGGTAGAACGGGTAACTGGTTTGACCGCCGACGGTTACCGCATTATCACCGCTTCCAATGGTGATACCTTTGATACTGCCGGCATACGTTTCCTTGGTTATTTCAAATCCCACGTTTACCTCCTAAAGATTTATAGATAGTTATGAGTTGAGGGGGTGTTTGGTGTGAATGACAAGATGTTAACAGATTAAAAGGAATAGTTAATGGAAGATTCGATTTTGAAATTGGTAAACCTAATTTCTTATGATGCTTCATTAACTTTAGTATCCTTGTAATTACATACTGATAACAGATTATCACTTACAAAACGTAAGTTTTTTTGTCAATAGATGGGGTTGATTTATTGCCGGAAGTGATTAAAAGGTCAACTGGCGGGAATCACAAGGTTTTCCAATGATTGTCCCAAAGCACTGTATCGGTGAAGCATATTTAGTTAATAAATGCCTGTGTAGAACCATGAAATGAGTTGATTTTTTTGATTTTATTATATAGTTAATCTATTCAAGTAAAACTGTGGCTTTAGAGGAAATGAGTATCATTTGTTGGCGTAATTATAACAGACTCGTTTGGAAGTCTATAACGTAAAGGAGTAAACCATGGCATTAGATCCAACCAAACATGCAGACTGGGAAATAGCCGAAGATGCAGAAAAATCAATGCTGACCATCTACGAAGTAGGTGAAAAACTGGGGTTGACCAAAGAGGAACTTCTCCCCCAGGGTCACTATATCGGCAAGATCGATTTCATGAAGGTACTTGATCGGCTTAAAGACAAACCGGACGGAAAATACATTGATGTTACAGCCATAACCCCGACGCCGCTGGGTGAAGGTAAATCCACTTCCTCAATGGGGCTGGTTCAGGGTCTTGGTAAAATAGGCAAAAACGTTTGTGCGGCAATTCGTCAGCCCTCAGGTGGACCGACCATGAATATCAAAGGGTCTGCAGCCGGCGGCGGTCTGGCCCAGTGTATCCCCCTGACCCCTTTTTCACTCGGATTCACCGGTGATATTAATGCCATCATGAATGCCCACAACCTGGCAATGGTTGCATTGACCTCACGCCTCCAGCACGAAAGAAACTATACGGACGAGCAGCTGAACAGGCTGTCCGGCATGGAAAGAATCGATATCGATCCCACTAACATCGAGATGGGATGGATCATGGACTTCTGCTGCCAGGCACTGAGAAACATTATTATCGGTATTGACGGTGTGAATGGAAAAGCCGACGGTTTCATGATGAAATCAAAATTCGGTATTGCTGTTTCTTCAGAGGTTATGGCAATCCTGTCCGTTGCCAAAGACCTGAAGGATATGCGCGAAAGAATGGGTAAAATCGTTGTGGCCTACACCAAAAAAGGTAAACCGGTCACCACTGAAGATCTTCAGGTTGCGGGTGCCATGACCGCATGGATGGTGGATGCACTGAATCCGTCCCTGATGCAGACCCTGGAAGGACAGCCGGTCATCGTTCATGCCGGTCCCTTTGCCAACATCGCCATCGGCCAGTCCTCCATCATCGCGGACAGGGTCGGTCTGAAGCTGGCAGACTACCATGTCACCGAGTCCGGGTTTGGTGCGGACATCGGTTTTGAAAAGTTCTGGAACCTCAAATGCCGCTTTTCCGGTCTCAAACCGGACTGCGCTGTTGTTGTTGCCACCATCCGTGCACTGAAGTGTCACGGTGGCGCACCGGTTCCCGTACCGGGTAAACCCATGCCTGAAGAATACAGCTCCGAGAATGTGGACTGGGTAGCCAAGGGTTGTGATAACCTGATCCATCACATCAAGACCGTGCGTAAGGCCGGTATCTCACCGGTTGTCTGTATCAATGCATTCTACACCGACACCGATGCTGAAATTGCCAAGGTACGTGAACTGTGTGAAGCCGCAGGCGCAAGAGTAGCACTTTCACGCCACTGGGAACAGGGTGGAGACGGTGCCATCGAATTTGCTGAAACAGTTGTTGAAGCATGTGAAGAACAGACCGAGTTCAAACTGCTCTATGATCTGGATATGCCGATAAAAGAAAGAATTGAGCTCATCGCCAAGGAGGTTTACGGTGCGGACGGCGTGGATTACTCAGCAGAAGCCAACAAGGCCATTGACAGAATTCAGGCCGATCCCGAACTGGCCAAGCTTGGGATGTGTATGGTAAAGACCCATCTGTCCCTGTCTGACAACCCCGCTCTCAAGGGTGTGCCCACAGGTTGGCGCCTGAGCATCAGAGAAGTCCTCACCTATGGCGGTGCCGGCTTCATCGTTCCGGTTGCTGGAACCATCAGCCTGATGCCGGGTACTGGCTCCAATCCGGCGTTCAAGCGGGTTGATGTAGATGTAGAGACAGGCAAGGTACAGGGCGTATTCTAAATTAAAAATTGTCTGTTTTGACGATTGCTTTGTTCGGCTCAAGTTTTCATTCTCAGGATACTGTCTGTATTCCTCCGGGTGTAAATTTGAGCCAGCCTCGTACTCGAGCAAAATGATCCAGTTTTTATGAAAAATCAGGAGATAATTATGACGGCTAAAATTATTAGCGGAACCGAAATAAGAAAAGAAATTCTTGCTGAAATCAAGCAGGAAGTTGAAGAAATGAAAGAGAAACATGGCAAGGTGCCGGGACTGGTGACCATTCTCGTCGGCTCAAGCCCTGCATCCATAAGCTATGTAACCCTTAAGGTTAAAACAGCTCTGAGTCTGGGATTCCATGAAATCCAGGATGATCAGCCCGATGATATTTCAGAAGAAGATCTTCTGGCCCTGATCGATAAGTACAATAACGATCCCGATATCCACGGCATCCTGGTGCAGCTTCCCCTGCCCAACCATATTGATGACAAAAAAGTCCTTAATGCCATTGATCCGGACAAAGACGTCGATGCTTTTCATCCGGTAAATGTGGGTCGCCTGATGATCGGTGGTGATGAAGTCAAATTCCTGCCCTGCACCCCTGCGGGTATCCAGGAGATGATCATCCGCTCCGGCACTGAAACCGAAGGTGCTGAAGTGGTGGTTGTGGGACGTTCCAATATCGTCGGCAAACCCATTGCTGTCATGATGGCCCAGAAGGGTGTCGGCGCTAACGCGACCTCTACCATCGTCCATACCCGGACCAAAGATCTGGCCGGCCACTGCAAGCGTGCAGATATCCTGATCGTTGCAGCCGGTGTACCCGATCTCGTAAAACCGGAATGGATCAAACCGGGCGCGACAGTGATCGACGTGGGTGTCAACCGGGTGGGTATGAACGAAGAGACCGGCAAAGCCATTCTCAAAGGGGATGTGGACTTTGAGGCGGCCAAAGAGATCGCCGGCGCTATTACTCCGGTACCGGGCGGTGTAGGCCCCATGACCATTGCCATGCTCATGAAAAATACCTTAAGATCAGCCCAGTTTGCATTAAAAGCATAACCCGGGCGGTTTGCCCGCTTCAGGGCAACCCGATCTGAAAACAATACCGGCGCAGCAACCGATCTGGTTGTTGCGCCGGCTTTATTTTCAATGGCATGATCAGGCCGGGTCCGGAGAATCGCTCCCATCCGGGGCAGGCGTTTCCAGTGCTGGAATTCCCATTTTTTCAAGGGCCTGGGCCACATCCGCAGATTTGAGGGGTTTGAGGATGTAGTTATCACATCCGGCATCAATACAGGCTTTTACCATTTTGAGCTTTTGATTGCCGGTGGCCATGATGATTTTGGAACGGTCTGCTTTTTTTACCGCGCTGGCTCCCTCGATGCTGCGGATGGCTTTGAGCACTTCCAGTCCGCTTTTATCCTCCAGAGCGATATCCAGTACCACCAGGTCAAAGGCTTCTCCTTTTTCAAGTCCTGCCTTGAATCCATCAATGGCGGTTTGTCCGCAGTCTGCAAATTTGCATTCTCCATACTTCTTAAACATCTGGCCCATGGCTTTTCGAATGATTTTTTCGTCGTCAACAATGAGAATTTTCAGCATGGCCTCACTCTTTAATTTGGATGATCCAGATAGTAAAAATGTATAGCACCATTTGTCAAGCACAATTGAAAATCACTTCATTTCCGGTATGAATCAGGGCAGGTCATGGTCTGTAAAAAACATGTTGTTTGGCCACAGCCTCGGTGATAAAATGCGCCAGGAAATGGTTAAAACGCTGTGCTTTACATTTTTTTCTTCATAAGGAGATTCCATGGACAAACTGGACGCCATATTCGCGCCTGAAACCATCGCCGTAATCGGAGCTTCAACCACCAAGGGAAAGGTGGGTCATGATATTTTTGCCAATATCTTGTCCGGCGGATACAAAGGGACCCTGTACCCTGTGAATCCAAAGGCCAAATCCGTACTCAGTGTCAAATGCTATACCAGCATTGCTGCGATCCCGGATCCCATAGATCTGGGGATGATTATTCTTCCCCCGAACCAGGCCCTGCAGGCAGTGAAGGACTGTATTGCAAAAGGGGTGAAGGGGATCGTGATTGTGTCTGCCGGATTTAAGGAGGTCGGCGGTGAGGGGGCTGAGATAGAAAAAGAGATCCAGGGGGTGTGTGCCGATGCCGGGGTAAGACTGGTGGGGCCCAACTGCCTGGGCGTCATCAATCCTTCGTCAAAGGTCAGCCTGAACGCAAGTTTTTCCGCCCGCATGCCGGTGGCTGGAAATGTGTCGTTTATTTCCCAGAGCGGAGCCCTGTGTACGGCGGTTCTTGATTTTGCCGCGGACAAAGGCTTTGGTTTTTCCAAGTTTATATCCATCGGGAACAAGGCCGATGTGGATGAACTGGACCTGCTGCGCTATTACCATAACGATCCGGATACGGACGTGGTGATGATCTACATGGAGGAGCTGTCAAGGAGTGCTGAAGACTTTATTTCAGAGGTGAGAAGGATGACCTCCGGCACCAACCCCACCCATGTTATCGCCATTAAATCAGGGTCATCCACGGCCGGGGCGGCAGCAGCCGCCTCCCACACCGGTGCGTTGGCCGGTTCGGATGCCATCTACTCCGCTATTTTCACCCAGTCCGGCATCATGCGCTGTGATACAGTCAACCAGCTGTTTGATTATGCCCAGGCGTTCGCCAGTAACAAATATCCCACGGGTGACAATATTGCCATCGTGACCAATGCGGGCGGGCCCGGTATTATCGCCACAGACATGAGTGAGCAGTCCGGCCTGAGGCTGGCCGAATTTTCAGATGAAACCGTGCGTGAGCTTAAAAAATACCTGCCGTCGACCGCCAACTTTCACAACCCTGTGGATGTGATCGGGGATGCGGCCAAGGACCGGTATGAAAATACCCTAGCCACGGTGCTCAGCGACCGGAATGTGGATGGGGTGCTGATTATCCTGACCCCCCAGTCCATGACCGATGCCATTGGAACGGCAGAGGCGATTGCCAATATTGCCAAAAACAGCATTAAGCCGATTGTATGTTCATTCATGGGTGTGATTGATGTGTCCGATGGGGTGAAACTGCTTCAACGGCACAATATCCCGGTGTATCATTTTCCTGAAAGCGCTGCCCGTGCCCTGGGCGCCCTGCGAAAAGGGGTGAAATGGCTTTCAAGGCGTCTCCTGCCCGAATATAAACTTGAATACGATGCAGAGCGGGCCACCCGGTTAATTGAGAAATACCTTGAGGAGGGGCGCACGGTCCTGGGCGAGCTGGACGGCAGCGAGATCCTGAGGTGTTACGGGTTCAATACAGTGCCTATGACCCTGGCCACCAGCGCAGATGACGCCGCGGCCATTGCCAAAGAGATGGGGTATCCCGTGGTGATGAAGAT
>QZLA01000110.1 GCA_004796375.1 Desulfobacteraceae bacterium | reverse complement strand
AACGGTCAGGGCAGAGCCGGTGGCCAGCATCAGTATGGCCAGCAGGTTGCCGGCCGCAGACTGGATCGCCATCCATTTGCCCAGGAGCATGCCGAACGGGGGCAGGATCATGGTCAGGATACCCAGCGTGATGATCATGGCTGTTTTGGGCATCACGCCGAAAAGACCGCGCATATCTTCGATGTCCCTGCTGCCGATATGCTGCTCAATGGTCCCCACACAAAGGAAAAGCAGGGCTTTTGAAACCGCATGAAAGATCACCAGCAGAACCGCTGCCGTGAGGGCAGCATGGGTGTTGATGCCGATACAGGCGATGATTAGTCCCAGGTTGCTGATGGTGGAATAGGCCAGTACTTTTTTTCCGTTGCTCTGCCCGATGGCCAGGGCTGCGCCGGACAGGAATGTGAATGCGCCGCAGATGGCTACACCGGAACTCAGCAATGTGCCTTCAAATGACGGGGCAAACCGTAGGATCAGGAAGATCCCGGCTTTAACCATGGTCGATGAATGCAGCAGGGCCGACGTTGGCGTGGGCGCGACCATGGCGCCGAGCAGCCATTTCTGGAAAGGCATTTGGGCAGCCTTGGTGAACCCGGCAATACACAACAGTCCCAGCGGAATCATCATGGCGCCGGACCTGTCTGAACTGCCGACCACCGCCTGGATGTCAAGGGTGTGGAGGTTGAGATAGATCAGAACAATGCCGGCCATCAGGGCGAGTCCGCCCAGAGAGCCGATCCACAATGCCGTAACAGCATTCTTATTTGCTTCTGTAGTGGCATCATGACTGATCAGTAAAAATGAACACAGGGTGGTAATTTCAAAAAACAGATAGAACAGCATCATGTCATTGACGGCCACAAGCGCGTTCATTGAGCCGATAAAGAGAAACAGCAGGGCGAAAAACCTGGGCTGCCGGGTTGATCTGAGATTCAGGTGTGCTTCATGATGGGTCATGTAGGGCACGGCAAAGATGATGATCAGTGACCCGGTGATGCAGATCAGACAGATCATGATCAAAGACAGGTTGTCGACAAACAGCACGGAAGACCCGGCATGGCCGCTGTCGAGTATGGTGAACTCAAATAAAGCCAGAAGGGCGGTTTGCGCCAGTGACAGCAGGACAATGATCCTGTTATTGAATTTGACACCAAAATAGAAAATCAGGCCCAGAATCAGAAAGTCCACAACCTGGATCGCAGATGCAAATGTCTGCCCGGTCATGAACGCTGGTGATGTTTGCCCAGGTCCCAGCCATAAAAGAATCAGCGCCCCTGCAATCAGGGCGATACTGGCAATCCCCACCAGAAAGGTCCTTGGTCTTTCGCCCTTGAGTACCATACATGCGGCAGATGCCGCCATTGGGCAAAGCACCAGGAAAAGCACTAATTTTTCAAACATATTTGGTCCTATATGCTAATCAGGATCCCGGTTGCAGCGATGACAATGCAAATAACGAGGGTTGAAACAAGTCGGGTCGGAAAACTGATTTTCTTTGGGGGAGAAGGTTTTTCAGATCTCTTGATAAGAATTTCCAGTCTTGCCGGGTTTTGATCGTATGCAGTTCCAAGTTTATATTTCATAGCTCTTTTTCTTCAATCAATGTGATTTGAGGTTTTATTAAATTTTTCCACCAATTTCCGATTCGGTTTTTACAACATACATGCCAAAGGGGGATCGGTAAGGCGCTGCTCATCTCAAATACTTGATATTAAAATAAAATGCTGGTGATAAAAATGTGGCGGGCAGCGGAATCCCCCCTGCCTGCCGCAAAATGGGATCATGCCAAAAGTGGCACGCCATAGGGAGTATTGAATTGTAAGGGATTGTTTTTATAGGTCTTGTTGTGGGTGCGACAATTTTGGCGTGTTTTGTGCCCACATAGTCGCGTCATCCATTATTGAATGGCATACTGTTTGATTTTTCTTTGAAGCGTCCTGAGTCCCACGCCAAGTTTTTTTGCTGTCCGGGTCCGGTTCCAGCGGCACTCGGCAAGCGCAGCAATGATCTGCTGCTTTTCAAACCCGGCCACGGCCTCGGCAAGCGGCGCGCCCGGAGGAGCCATTACGGTTTCAGCGGTTTCGGTTCCAGGCGCCAGCGACGGGCCCTGCCCGGTTAAATCCAGGCGTTTCAAAGTGACAAACCGGTAAAGTACATTCTGCAGCTCCCTGACATTTCCGGGCCAGGTATAGTTCACCAGGGTATCCATCACCCCGGATGTGATCCGGGGCCGGATTTTCCGGTCATATGCCTTGAGGAAATGTTCGGCCAGAAGGGGGATATCTTCTTTTCTTTCCCGCAGCGGGGGCAGGTGAATCGGGATCACATGGATTCTGTAAAAAAAGTCGCTGCGCATCTGTCCGCCTTTGACCTTTTCAAAAAGATTCCGGTTGGTCGCTGCGATAATCCGGAAATCCGGCCGGTGTATTTCGCTGCTCCCGATGGGCGTATACCCCCCGCCTTCAATGGCCCGGAGCAGTTTTACCTGAAATCCGGGTTTGATCTCACCGATTTCATCCAGAAACAGGCTGCCCTTGTCGGCCGCGTCCAGCAGCCCTCGTTTATCTGTATTGGCACCTGTAAAGGCCCCTTTCTGGTATCCGAAAAATTCGCTCTCCAGAAGATTTTCAGGTATGGCGCCGCAGTTAATCGGCACAAAACCCGCTTTGGACCGGGCGCTCATATTGTGGATGGTCTTGGCAGCCAGTTCCTTTCCCGTTCCGGATTCACCATAGATAATCACATTGTTATCTGAAGAGGCTGCCAGAAGCAGCATCTCGTAGGCTTCCTGCATCTGTGCGCTCTGACCGATAATGTCACCAAACCGGTGGCGCTCTTCCACGCTGCTGCGCAGCCGGCTGTTTTCTTCCAAGAGATGGGCCTCGCTGCTGCGAAGCGTTTCTTCCATGCGCTTGAACTCGTCGATATCCGTGATCATGCACTGGCAGTAGATCTGATTATCCGACAACTTCACCGGCACATTCACGCTGTAATACCACTTTTTATCTCTCGGGTTCTTCATTTCAAACCGGATACTGCCACCGGCAAATACCTGCTGGGCGACACACCAATGACATTTAGAGGTCCTGTGATGAAGGGCTTCGTAGCAGATTTTTCCACTCGCATCCTCATCCAGGCTCTGGGTCAAATTTTCATTGAGAAACCGGATGGTATAATTATCATCAATAAAATAGATAAACCCCTCATAGCCCTCAAGAACTGCGCTGTAAAGACTTTCACGGTCCCGCAGTTCTTTTTCCGTCTGCTTGAGAGAGGTGATGTCTAGCATGGAAGCAACAGCCCTGCCGGGGTCGGACAGCAAACCGACTTTTATAATTATGCTTTTAACGGCATTTTTCCGGTCAACGACCCGGCACTCATATTCGTTTGGGGCATAGGACTCTTTTGATCTTCGGGCATAATGGTAGCTTCTGACCATGTCCCGGTCCATCGGGTGCACCAGGTCCGTCCATTTCATCCGTCCCTCAATTCTGTCCCTGGGATATCCGATGAACTCTTCAAATTTTTCATTGGCCATGGACATGGTCAGATCCTGGTCAACAATAATCGACGGCGCACCGGAATGATTGAAAATATCCTTGTATTTGCTCTCTGCCACAGACAAGTCTTCGCTGTGCATTTCCATCTGGTACTCCAGACGGGACTGGCAGCGCCGTAATTCCTGCTCTGTCTCTTTTTGACGGGTCACATTGCGGACAACGGCAATCAGCTCCTGATCATTGTATTTTACCATCCGGGATTCATAGTACTGAATCCGGTTGCCCAGGGTCAGTGAGTACTCGAGACGCTGGACCTGGCCTGTGGCAAATGCTTTTTCCAGCGCATCTGTAAAACTTTCTGCCGCTGCACCGGGCAGCATCTCTTCAACAGTTTTGCCCAGGCAGGTGTCGATGGGCAGGTGTAAATCCTTGATATTCCCCTCAAAACTGCGGAGTACTCTGTCTTTTCCAATACGGATAATCATATCCGGTATGGCATTCACAATGGTTTGATAGGACGTACTGTCAGGCTCAGTGGAAACCGGTTTCATCATGTAACCTTGATACTGCTAAGTTGTTTTCTAATACGGGTAAGTATGCCATATCATGCGCCTTGCGTCAATATTGTCATAACCAGATGGCCCTCCAACGGGCGCTGAAAAAAGCGATAGATATCATAAAGTGTGCAATTCAGGATTTGGTCTGACAGGTTGTGTCAGAAAATTTGTCCGGAGGGCAGCTTAACCTCGGAAACAGTTTTTTGGGAAGGTGCACTCAAGAAAAAGCCCTTGCATTAGGTATAAAGGGATTTTTAACAAAACCAATACTTAAAAAGGATATGGCTAAAACTATCCGAGACGTTCTAGATAATTAATTTATCTTAAAAGTTAGCATTTGAAGTAATAGTTGACCCCAGATTTTGTCTATACTTGAACGCTATGTGCCTTGCCAATTTTGACGTTTACTTCTTCAGCCAGTACTCGTCGACTGAACAGGGATGAAAGATACTGATCATACTCTATTAATGTGTGGTTTCAATTTGCTGTCCATCCAACCCGTTTTCCTTTTATTTTGTCTTTTGACACTGAGTTGAGACGTGCAAAATTGTATGGTTAGGTATAAAATACGCAATATCCTAAAATTATTTAAAAGGGAGGGGAATTATGGGTTTTGTAATATTCCAGGAGATGTCAACAGTTTGGAAGAAGGTACAGCGCAATTTAGCAACGGTAAAACCGATTTCGGTGAAGTCGGATACAACGGCCCCATGCTCCCCAACGGACATGGATTTCATTATTATTACTTCTGGGTGCTGGCATTAAAAGAAGCGGTTGACCTGGAGCAAGGATTGAGTCTGTGGGACTTTCTGTCGGAAATCGAACCCCAACTCATTGGTATGAGCCGGCTGGTAGGGCGGTATAAACGAGATTAGAAGTGCATCCATAGCGAGGTATTTGAAACAATGTCATTGACTAAAACATCTGCTCAGCAGAATATATCGACTTTCGATGAATTTGTGCGATTAGCTGATTATTCTTTAATGGATACCTTAAGTGCCGATCCTGATGCGACCGGAGATGGGGATGATCACCGTGCCCGTCAGGTTTTTTCCGGTCACTTCGTGCCGGTGACTCCCACACCGCTTCCTGAACCAGAATATGTAACCCATAGCAGCACTTTTTTTAATGAACTTGGATTGAGCGGCGAGTTGGTTAATGATGCAAAATTTTGCCAGGTATTTTCTGGTGATATCTCAGCAGCGCACGAGCCTATGCGTAAGATTGGTTGGGCAACTGGCTATGCCCTGTCAATTTATGGCACCGAATATACCCACCAATGTCCGTTTGGTACCGGCAATGGTTATGGCGATGGCCGGGCGATATCTGTATTTGAAGGAGTATTCAATGGACAGCGTTGGGAAATGCAACTCAAGGGTGGCGGTACAACGCCATATTGCCGGGGTGCCGACGGGCGCGCAGTACTTCGTTCAAGTATCCGTGAGTTTCTCGCGCAAGAGTATATGCACGCCCTGGGCGTTCCCACCACGCGATCTCTAACCCTGTATGTATCTAGATCTGAAAGCGTTGCCCGCCCCTGGTACTCCCAGGACTCTCATTCCTTTGATCCTGATATTATGGTGGATAATCCTGTGGCTATTTCAACTCGCGTTGCACCATCTTTTTTGCGCGTTGGCCAGTTAGAGTTATTTGCCCGCCGAGTTCGCGGCAATGCTCATCAAAGCGCCTTAGAAGAGTTGCGTATGATTGTGTCGCATGTAATTGACCGGGAATACCAAAACGACATTAATCAAGACCTTGGTTTTGAGGATCAAGTGGTTGAGTTGGCTAAGCTTTTTCGCCAGCGGCTTACGTCACTGGTGGCCAATTGGCAGCGTATTGGGTACTGCCAGGGTAATTTTAATAGTGACAACTGCGCCGCTGGCGGCTTTACCCTCGACTATGGACCATTTGGATTCTGTGAAATTTTCGACCCTGGGTTTCAACCATGGACTGGTGGCGGCGAACACTTTTCCTTCTTCAATCAGCCAACCGCAGCAGAAGCGAATTACCACATGTTTTGGACGGCAGTGAGACCGCTGCTTGCAAATAATACTGATGCTTTGGAACAATTGGATCAAATACGTCATGGCTTTGCAGCGGCAATGCAAAAAGAAATTCAAAACATGTGGGCGGCCAAGCTTGGTTTGACAGACCATCACCCAAAGCTGGTGCAGGGATTAATGAAGCTACTGATCAAATCAGAGGTGGATTACACCATTTTCTTCCGTGAATTATCCCATGTACCAGAGAATGTTTCAGTCCTGAAAAAGAGCTTCTATAACAAGATCTCACAACAACTTGATGAGGAATGGCAATCCTGGCTGAAAAGCTGGCGTAACCTCGCTATCAAAGGTGGCAATTTGGCTCAGGTATCGGCAAAGATGAAACAGATTAACCCCAAATATGCTTGGCGGGAGTGGTTGATTGTCCCTGCCTACCAACAAGCCATGCAGGGTGACTACACATTAGTAAGAGAGTTGCAAGAAGTGCTTAGCTCACCATATGATGAGCAATCACAAAGGATAGAAGATAAATATTATCGTCTAAAACCTGCGGCGTTTTTTAACGTTGGTGGCGTTTCGCACTATAGCTGTTCATCTTGATTTTGAAAATATACTGAAACATGGCATAATACTCAGCCGTACAAAAGCACTTCTCTTTGTGGCGGGCGCATGTCCTTCTTATCTACTGAAGTTGGCCGCTGAATTGGTTCTGTTTCATAACAGGCCACTGACTGTTGATAACTTGCATGCGAGCCGTTGGATGATTAGAATCAGGTGTAAGTTCTATATTGTACCTGTGATATTGAAACATACATACTTGGTACTTTGTGTTCTGACTGTGAACTGGATTTTCAACTCACTTAAGATAAAACGGACTTTAAGGAGTCAGATGTGGACTCTGTAACGCAAATTGCATTGGGAGCGTCAGTTGGAGAAGCAACCCTGGGAAAAAAAGTGGGCAGACCAGCTATCGTGTGGGGCGGGGTATGTGGTTTACTGCCTGATTTAGATGTCCTGATTCCACTTGGCGATGCAATAAAAAATTTCACCTACCACCGAAGTGCAAGCCATTCACTACTGGTTCTCACACTGCTGACGCCCCTGATAGTGAAGATCATTTTAAAACAACATCCAGACTCTGCTCGGTATCAATTTCGCTGGCACACATTGGTTTTTCTTGTTTTTATCACGCACATACTGCTTGACGGCCTCACGGTATACGGCACCCAAATATTATGGCCGTTGGCCACGCCACCGGTGATGTGGTCTACCATATTCATTATCGACCCGGTCTATTCAATTCCTTTGATTTTTGGAGTGTTGGCTGCTTTTCGCATGTCCCGCGAATCATCAACCGGTCATTTCATTAGCCAGGCCTGTCTGCTGTTGAGCAGTCTCTATCTTGTGTGGACCATCGGTGTAAAAGTGCATGTCGGCAATGTGGCCAAGGAAAGCCTGGATCGGAACAAGATCAGGTACAACAGCATACTCACAGTGCCTTCGCCTTTTAACACCTTATTGTGGCGTATCCTGGTAATGGACGACACCAAGTATTACGAGGGGTATTATTCAATTTTTGATAATGACCGGGTAATTGATTATACCAGTTATAAGAATGGTAAAGCACTGCTCAATGAGCTTGAAAATTATTGGGCGGTAACTCGGCTTGAATGGTTCACCCAAGGTTTCTACAATGTCCGGCAGGATTTGGAAAAAATCATTATTACTGATTTGAGGATGGGTACTGAAGGCGGATATGTATTTCGCTTTCAGGTAGGAGAGATAAATGGTGGAGTGTTTGAGCCATCAAACAGCCGCCGGATTAAAAGTCAAGTGCGGTTGAATATGTTGGCAACGATTTGGAAGCGCATATGGTCTAAACCGAAAGCTTCTTCGGTGTAAGGCAAGTATATAAGCACTAAAGATTTTTTTATTATCCCATGTAATAATTTCATATGGGACCAATTTGTTAAGAAGTTCTGATGTAGTCACGACTTTTCCTGAACAGAATGCAATCTGATTTCCGGTATAATTTTGAGGAAAAGTCGACCCCACACTTTGTCTATCATCAACCGCCCAAGCCCTTGCCAACAAAGGCGTTCAATTCATCTGTTAAACCGGACCGTTTAAAAATTTGGCTGAGCGACTCTGAATACCATGATTGTTTGGTTTTGATTTACTTCATTTCATTGGAATGATTGCTTTTTATTGTCGATTTGTGTAACGTGAATAAGATCCACAAAAAAAAATATTTCTAAATACTGCTATGCTGTATTGATTTTTCTCAAAACTCTAAAGACAAAATTCAATTTACGGTGTCATTATGAATAAAGAGCCTACCTATGAAGATCTTGAAAATGAGATTTCTTGTTTAAAAAGAAGTCTGCTCCTCTAACACCGCGGTTGGACTAAATAAATTACAGAAATTATTTCAAGCTTTGATATGGTATCATTGACAATTTGGATGTTTTTTCGAACTTCCTCATAGAATTATCCTGAAGTCGAGCAATCAACTTAACGTTACGTCAATTAACCTGGCAAACGAAAATGTCATGTTCCATATCAAGTTTACATAAAAGCTAATGAATATTTTTGCTATTTTTTATATATTTCGATATATTATTACGCAATCCGAATTAAAATTTTGTATTTTTGGTAGTAGCAGAAATTGCTTACGATTAATGGTGTATCCCTAATACACCCAAATATACGATATTGGGTTCGACAAAGGTTAAAATTTGGTGCAATACCACCGAAAAGAAAGCTCTTAATAATTAAGACATAAAAGAGACTATATGTTTTAAATAATTCAGTTAGAGGTGCGATGAGAAAATTATTCAGCGAGTCTATTGATCTGGCTGCCCTCAGGAAAATGGTTCAGTCCAATTATGATGCCTCTGGAGTTCCTATAGGTATAATTGATGCAGTTTCAGGAGAAGTGTATGCTGGGGCTGGATGGCAAAGGATCTGCACCGATTATCACAGAAAACACCCTGAAACTTTGGCGCTTTGTGTTGAGAGTGATACTGAAATTTCTGGAAAGATTAAAAGAGGAGAATCACTCGCGTATAAATGTAAAAACGGTCTTTGGGATATTGGAATACCGGTCATGTCCGAGGGAGAACATATTGTAACCATATTTCTGGGACAATTCCGGTATGAAGACGAAATAATTGACGAGAACTTGTTTAAAGAAAATGCCCGTCGATATGAATTCCCCATTGAAGAATATTTGGCCGCCTTTAAAGAGGTACCTGTCTTCACCAGAGAAAAAGTGGAAGCAATTATTAGTTACAATAAATCTTTTGCAGAATTTTTATCCAGCCAAATCGCCGATAAGATAAAATACAAAAGAGAGGCCCAACAAAGAAAAGAAGCTGAGTCCATGCATTCGGATCTATTTCATAATATGACAGTCGGGGTTGTGTACCAGGATAAATCCGGAGGTATTATTAATGCAAATAAAGCATCACAAGAAATACTAGGCCTCTCTTTAGAACAGATGCAGGGCAGAAGCTCGGTTGATCCGAGATGGCAAACGATCTATGAAGATGGCAGTGCCTTTCCTGGAGAAAAACATCCTTCAATGGTCGCCCTTAAAACCGGGAAATCGGTTAATGATGTCGTGATGGGGGTCTTTAACCCTAAAGACAATAAAAACCATTGGCTATTAGTCAACTCAACACCGCAATTTAAAGAAAACACGTTGGAACCTTACCAAGTTTTCACCACTTTTATAGATATTACCGAAAGAATAATAGCTGAAAAAAACCTTTTACAGTTGAATGATACATTAGAAAACCAGGTGGAGGAACGTACAAAACAATTATCCGAGAAAGTAACAGCCTTGGAGCTTAGTGAAAATAATTTTAAAAAACTGGTAGATAATTCACCTGAAATTCTATACCGGTTTTCAGGAAAAAAGGGAGGTTTTTTCGTATCAAAACGAGTTGAAACTGTTCTAGGGTATCCTGCATCATATTTAATGGACCATCCTTTGATCTGGAGTCAGTCCATCCATCCTGAAGACAAGCATCTCGTAGATGATGCCATTGAACAAGCTAAAAAAGGCAGGCCGTTTGATATTGAGTACCGTATCAAAGATAAAGAAGAACGTTGGCACTGGTTTAGGGACCGATCAATCGGCGTTACAACAGTTGGGGAGGAATTCACCATAGAAGGGCTGGCCGCAGACATCACTGAAAGAAAGTCAAATGAAATCCATTTGCGGGATATTACCAAAAAGCTTGAAATGGCTAATAAACTTGGGAAATCAGGATGGTGGGAATATGATGTGGAAAACGATTCTGTTATATGGCCGGAAGAGACTTATGCACTATATGGGCTGGACCCTCAAAAAATTGAACTGGATTATGATCGGATGATGGCCTGCATCCTTCCGGAATACCATGATTATCATAATGAACAGCTTGAACGCATTTATAAAGATGGAGAGGCTGAATTTATATATCCTGTATTACTTCCTAACCAAGAAAAAAGATGGATCTGGGCCAAAGGCGAAGCTGAATATGATAGAGAAGGCCGTCCCATTAGTTTGTTTGGGACCCTTCAGGATATTACAGAAAGAATTCGTATCGAGCATAAATTACGGATGCAGGCACAAATCATAGAGCAGGTGCATGATTCTGTTATTTCTGTCGATCTGGAGGGGCACATTATTGCCTGGAACAAGGGATCTGAAAACCTGTTTCAATACTCACCAGATGAGGTCATCGGAAATCATGTTAGTATGGTCTACCCAAAAGAATACCATAGCAAACTGGAAGGCGAGATTATTCCTGACCTTTTAGCCGAGGGAAGCCTGGAATATGAAGCCAATCTTTTACGGAAAAATGGCAGCCTGTTTTATGGACTGGTATCCCTGTCTGTCCTCAGGAATGAAGAGGGAGAAGTCTATGGAATGGTTGGATACACGATTGATATCTCACGTCGCAAAGAAGTGGAACAGAAACTACAGGAAAGTGAAACAAAATTCAAAACACTATTCAATATTGTGGCTATTCCATTGTGTTATGTGGATGATAACGGGGTTATTCTAGATTTTAACACCAAATTCACTCAGGTTTTCGGTTACACCAAATCGGACATCCCCACGCTTGAGGAGTGGTGGGAGTTTGCCTACCCGGATGTTGAATATAGGAAGTGGGTTGTTGGAACCTGGGAAAAAGCTGTTGAGGACGCAAGACTTAAAAATACGGATATAAAATCGGTTGAATATAACGTCACCTGTAAAAACGGAGACGTACGAAATGTCGTTATCTCAGGCACAACACTGGAAAACTATTTTTTAGCCACATTCATCGACATAACTGACCGAAATAAAACCTTGCAGGAATTAAGCCGCTCGAACAAGGAGCTCGAACAATTTGCTTACGTTGCCTCCCATGACTTGCAAGAACCCATGCGAACAGTTATTGGTTTTCTTCAATTATTACAGTCCAGACATGAGAATCAATTGGATGGAAAAGCTTTACATTACATAGATCGTTCCATTAAGGCAGGTCATCGCATGCAAAGATTGATCACTGATCTTTTAACCTACTCGAGGACGAACACAAAAACCTTGACCTGTTCGAAAACGGATTTAGGCCAAGTTATTTTCCAGGTGGAAGAAAATCTCAAGGCAATTATTAAGGAGAAAAAGGTTGTTCTAAAATATTGTGAGTTGCCTTGTGTATATGCTGATAAAAATCAGCTTGAAAGCTTATTCCAGAATTTAATCCTCAATGGAATTAAATATAATCAATCTGCAACGCCAGAAATTGAGATCGGATTTCAAGACAAAGGTGAAACCCAATTGTTCTATGTGAAAGACAATGGCATCGGTATTTCACCCAAATCCCATGACAAAATCTTTGAGGCTTTCCACCGGCTTCATAGCCAAAAAGAATATTCAGGGACAGGACTTGGCCTTGCTTTGTGCAAAAGAATCGTCGAGCGTCAGGGCGGTAAAATCTGGGTGAAGTCTGAACCCGGTAACGGATCTACTTTTTATTTTTCAATTAAGGGAGACAATGGTTTCAATGAATAACTCTTTATTCGAAAAATCACCACTGGAAACCATCCATAAATCATGGGTATCCTGGTCTATCATAGGAACAGCGATACTCATTTCTATGTTTGTTTTAAGCCGAACCAATTTTCTTTTGTTTCATATCTTGGCTGAGGTTTTCTCCATTGTAGTGGCTTGCGCCATTTTCATCATCGTCTGGAACACCAGGAACATATCAGAAAACAATTCACTAATTTTTATTGGAATTGCCTACTTCTTTGTTGGTTTTATAGATATCTTACATACAGTTGCATATAAAGGCATGAATGTATTTGGAGAGGAGTGGGGGGCGAATCTTCCAACACAGCTTTGGATAATGGGCCGCTATCTGCAAACCGTCTCTTTGCTGATCTTTCCCACCATCATTAACAAAAAGATCCGTCTGGATGTTGTAGCCGTCTGTTATTTTTTAATCACAGCGCTTTTACTATGCTCAGTATTTGTATGGCATGTTTTTCCAGACTGCTATATCGAAGGCCGGGGACTCACTCCATTTAAAATTATCAGCGAATATATTTTTTGTGGCGTGTTGGGGATTTCGTTATTTCTATTGTTTAAAAAGCGCCTTTTAATCGATCCAATTGTGTTTAAATTTTTTGTTTTATCCATCTTATTTACCATTGGAGCAGAATTAGCATTCACTTTCTATATCAGTGTCTATGGTCTATCAAACGTTGTCGGCCATTT
>QZLA01000292.1 GCA_004796375.1 Desulfobacteraceae bacterium | reverse complement strand
TGAACCAGGTACGGGTGTTGTCCAAAGGGACCAGGAACAGGTTGTTATCCTCCATGAACCTCAAGTGGCTTTCACTCTGGTTGTCACGGGTAACAGCCCGGCACAAAGGTGCGCAGAACCGGTCGAGGAAACTGATCACTCCCATGAATGTTCGAATGTGTGCCGGCAGTGAGGTCAGAACCTGTTCCATGAGAAAGTCAAAAACAAACTTGTCTTTTCCATTGAACATCTGGAGCCGGTCCAGGGACATGCCGTCCGTCTGTGAATCTCCCGGGAAGGTCTTGAGCGACAGCATGGCCAGCTTCAGTCCGGCCACCCACCCTTCGGCCTTCTCATTGAGATGTGCAATCAGTTGACCGTCAACATCCAGATGCGTCACATTAGAGACAAACTCAACAGCTTCAGGTGTGGAGAATTTTAGTTGATCCTGCCGGATTTCCAGCAGCCGACCCGAGACCCTGAGCCGCGAAAGTTCCAGGGGGGGATCCTCCCGGGTTGAGAAAATCAGAAAACAATGACGGGGCAGGTGATCAACCATAAAATTGATGCTGTTCAGGATGACCGGCTCATGAATCAGCTGAAGGTCATCAAGGATGATATAAAGGGATGCATCCAGATGGTTCAGGCAGTTCACCATGCTGCTCAGGATCTGGTCGAATGAGATGGGGGTGGTGGATGACATCAGGGCCAGGGTGGCGCGGCAGCTCTCCGGGTAAACCCGGTGGATGGACTGAATGAGCAGGTTCAAGAACGGAGCAGGACTGTTGTCCTGGATCTCGAGTGAGATCCAGGCACATTGATCCGCCATGTTTTCCTGCCGGATCCATTGCGCAAGCATCGTAGATTTGCCGAAACCGGCCGGGGCAGACACCAGAACGATCTGTTCAAGGGTTCTGGTATCCAGAGTTTCAAGAAGCAGTGGCCTGTGTACGGTTTTATCCGGAGACAAAGGTGGTGGACTGATTTTGGTGGCGGCAACATGCATGGGTTAATCCGCTATATTCAAAACCCCTCCCGGTAAGGGGGCTTGCCTGTAAAATCAACAGTATTGAACAGCGGATAAATAGTATCTGAACTTGACCGGGCCGTCAAGAAAGGATCGGTTAATGGATCATCGTTTCCCGGTCCGTTGTCCCCTGATGCAGGTGAATCTTTTCGATCCATCGGTCGGACTGCAGTCTGACCTGTTCGATTTTTTCCTGCCGGTACCTGTTCTGGGGTTGTGAGGAGAGGGTGCCGACCAGTTTGACCATCCGGGTCACACACTGCTCCAAAAGATCATACCGCTCCAGGTAATCGGAAAAACCGGCAATCCCCCACAATGCCCGCAAGGCCTGGTAGGGTTCCGGGTGCTTTGTGAACCAGATACCAGAGTTTTTCAGGGCAATGCTGAAGGTGGCCCATGACAGTTCATGGTATCCTTCAAGGAGGATTTTATTGGCCAGAAGGAACTGGTTTTCAAAGTCGGTCGGAGAGATCAGCATATCCAGGATAAATTTCTCATCTTCGGCTGACAGGCTGAATGTATCATGACTGTTCCGGTAGACATCCAAAAGCTTTTTATATGTTTTAAGACTGATAAAGACCGGATCCGGGTATTTTACGATGTACCGGGTGTAGCAGCGGATGGCACCGGACCAGTTTTCGTTTTCCTGACAGGTGTCCCCTTGTGAAAGAAGGGTATCCCGGTCCTTGATCTCCTCCTCCATATTCCTACGCTTACAGCTGGGAGATACACCCTTGGGATTCAGGTTGAATCCGGACTCGTCCGTGTATCCGTTCCTGGGTTTCCGGTCTTTTGCTTTTCTACCAATTTTAACTGTCGGTTTTCCCTCCTGGGAAAGCAGGTATGCGGGTAAAAAAAACATGGTGTCCCCCTTAATAAGTCGTTAGGAATACTTATGCATATAAAGAATAACTATGAAAAACAATTGGGGAAAACCTGAAATTTAACTTCGAAAAACCCTAGGCAACTATTTTTCCTTATATTCAGGTAGATTACAAAGAGTAAATTTCATTTTACTCATCGGGTCCAGGTGTAAAAAACGAAAATCCGGGGTGTAAAAATCCAATGCAGTCAATCAGTTTGTAGTTGACTTTCAGCAACTGAACCAACTATAGTTGGTGATTACCATTTGCACCCTTAACTGTGAGGAATGATAAATGAAAATTACAAAAATAGATCACCTGGGCATTGCTGTTTCCAGTATCAATGACCAGAAGAATTTTTGGACCGATGTACTTGGGCTGACGTTTGAAGGGACCGAAACCGTTGAGGAGCAGAAAGTGACCACGGCGTTTCTGCCGGTGGGTGAGAGTGAAGTGGAGCTGTTGGAGTCCACCTCTCCGGATGGTGCAGTGGCAAAATTCATAGAAAAACGGGGCCAGGGCATTCAGCACGTGGCTTTCCGGGTTGAAAATATTGATGAGGCATTAACGGAACTCAAAGAAAAGGGTATCCGGCTGATTGATGAAACCCCCCGAAAAGGAGCGGGCGGCGCAAGAATTGCATTTCTTCACCCAAAAGATACATCAGGGGTCCTGGTGGAGCTGTGTGAGCGGTAGCAGCAGTCCAGGCAGCGGTTTGCCCGTGTAGGACCCGTTGTGATTCAATACCATATTAATACAGATTAGGACCGGAGGATAACCATGTCTCAACCATCCGATATTAAGCAGTGGGAAGAACTTGCACTAAAAGAGCTGAGGGGAAAACCCCTTGAATCATTAAATACCAGAACCCCGGAGGGCATTGACGTCAAACCGCTTTACACCGGGGCCGATCTTGAATCGGTCGAATATTTAGGGTCCATGCCCGGTTTTGAGCCCTTTGTCAGGGGGCCGAAAGCAACCATGTATACCGGCCGGCCGTGGACCATCCGTCAGTATGCCGGTTTTTCAACCGCAAAGGAATCCAACGCATTTTATCGGAAAAATCTGGCCGCAGGCCAGAAAGGCCTCTCCGTGGCCTTTGACCTGGCCACGCACAGAGGGTATGACTCGGACCATCCCCGCGTGGCCGGTGACGTGGGAAAGGCTGGAGTGGCCATCGATTCCGTGGAGGACATGAAGATCCTTTTTGACCAGATTCCCCTGGATCAGATGTCGGTGTCCATGACCATGAACGGTGCCGTACTGCCGATCCTGGCCGGGTATATCGTGGCGGCCGAAGAGCAGGGGGTGGCCCACGAGCAGCTGACCGGCACCATCCAGAATGACATATTAAAGGAGTACCTGACCCGGAACACCTATATCTATCCGCCGGAACCCTCCATGCGGATCATTTCCGATATTATCGGGTACTGCTCCGAACACATGCCGAAATTCAACACCATCTCCATTTCCGGATACCATATCATGGAGGCCGGTGCGGATTCGGTACTCCAGACCGCATTTACCCTGGCCGACGGGCTTGAATATGTCAAGGCGGCCCTTGCCACGGGAATGGATATTGACAAGTTTGCGCCCAGGCTCTCCTTCTTCTTTGGGATCGGTATGAATTTTTTCATGGACATTGCCATGCTCAGGGCCGCCCGGTTCCTCTGGGCAGAACTCATGAGCCAGTTCAATCCCAAAAACCCGAAATCAAAGATGCTCAGGACCCACTGCCAGACTTCAGGCTGGAGCCTGACCCAGCAGGATCCCTACAACAATATCATCCGGACCACGCTCGAGTGTATGTCCGCCGTGCTGGGCGGCACCCAGAGTCTGCACACCAATTCATTTGACGAAGCGGTCGGGCTGCCCACCGAATTGTCTGCCAGGATTTCACGAAACACCCAGATCCTGGTTCAGGAGGAGTCCCATGTCTGTGATGTGGTGGATCCTTTGGGCGGCTCCTACTATGTCGAATCCCTGACCCAGGGGATCATCGATGAGGTCCGCAAAATACTAAAAGAGATTGAAGATATGGGCGGCATGGCCAAGGCCATCGAGTCCGGCATGCCCAAGATGAGAATCGAAGAGGCGGCTGCCCGGCGCCAGGCCCGGATTGACATGGGAAAAGATGTGATCGTGGGGGTGAACAAATACCAGATTGAAGATGAACCCCCCATCCCGGTCCGCGAGGTCTCTGAAGAGGTAAGGGAAGAGCAGGTGGCCCGCCTGGCAAAAATTAAACAGGAGCGGGATAACGATCTGGTGGAAAAAACCCTGGCAGATATCACCCGGGCATGTGAGTCGGGTGAGAATCTTCTTGCAGCGTGCCTGCCGGCTGTCCGTGCACGGGCGACCGTAGGGGAGATCTCAGATGCCATGGAAAAGGTATTTACACGGTTTGTGGCTACCACCCAGTGTATTTCAGGTGTCTATGCCGCAGAAAGTGCGGATTCCGAGATTATCGAGAGCCTGAGAAAACGGACGGCCGAGTTTGAGAGCAACACCGGCCGCCGGCCGAGGATCCTGTTGTCCAAAATGGGACAGGACGGCCACGATAGAGGGGTCAAGGTGATTGCGACGGCATTTGCTGATTTCGGGTTTGATGTGGACCTGGGTCCCATGTTCCAGACCCCTGAGGAAGCTGCCCGTATGGCAGTTGAGAATGATGTTCACGTGATCGGCGTCTCCAGTCTGGCTGCCGGTCACAAGACCCTGGTTCCCGAGGTGATTGGAGAATTGAAAAAGCAGGGCGCTTCTGATATTAAGGTGGTCGTTGGCGGAATTATTCCCCCGAGCGACTACGAATTCCTGGAGCAGGCCGGTGCTGCAGCCATTTTCGGCCCCGGCAGTATTGTAACGGAATCGGCCAATAAAACCCTCAATGTGATCGGTGCCTGAGACCATGATACCCAATGACCCTGATTATTATCTTCAGGGGGTGTTAAACCGGAATCGGCGGATCACAGCAAAAACCATGACCTTGATGGAAAGCCGTCTGCCCGAACATCAGCGGACGGCGGCCCGTGTTATCCAGCAGGTGCTTCCCCACAGCGGGAAGAGTATCCGGCTGGGAATCACGGGTGTTCCCGGAGTAGGAAAAAGCACCTTTATTGAAAATTTAGGGCTTGAACTTGCTTCCGGCGGACATCGGGTGGCTGTTCTGGCAGTTGACCCGACGTCCAAAAGAAGTGGCGGCAGTATTCTGGGGGATAAAACCCGGATGGAAAAACTGTCCTGCCACGAGAATACATTTATACGGCCCTCCCCTGCAGGTGAGACACTGGGGGGGGTGGCCGCAAAAACCCGGGAGATCATGCTGGTCTGCGAGGCTGCTGGATACGACGTAATCATGGTGGAAACCGTCGGGGTTGGGCAGTCCGAAACCAGTGTGGCTTCAATGGTTGATTTTTTTCTTGTACTGATGCTGGCCGGTGCCGGCGACGAACTCCAGGGCATTAAGAAGGGGGTCCTGGAGATTGCCGATGCCATTGCCATCAACAAGGCGGATGGGGATAACCTGGTTCGGGTGGAAAAAACCCGGAAAGACCTGGAAATCGCCATGCATCTGGTCAGTTCGGACTATCTGGACTGGCAGACCCCGGTTCTGACCTGCAGTTCCATTACTGAGGGCGGAACATCGGATGTGTGGCAGACCGTGTTGTCCCACCAGGAAAAGGTCAAGCAGTCAGGGGAGTTTGAACTCAAACGCAGAAAACAGTCCCTGGAATGGATGTGGACCATGATCGAGGAAGGGCTGTGGATGCGTTTCAAAGGAGACCCTCGGGTGTCCTCAAAGATCCCCATGATTTCGAAAGAGGTGGAAGATCAGACTATGTCGCCGTCAGCTGCGGCTGAGGCGTTGTTGTCATATTTTTAACAGACCCATGAAATGTAAGGACAAAAGATGAAAATACATGAATTTCAGGCAAAGGAGTTGTTCAGGAAGTACAACATTCCCGTGCCTGAAGGGAATGCTGCATTTTCAGTAGAAGAAGCAATTACCCATGCCGAAAGCCTGGGGAACTATCCCGTGGTGGTTAAAGCCCAGATTCACGCCGGCGGCCGCGGTAAGGGCGGTGGCGTAAAGCTGGCCGCTTCAAAAGAGGAAGCCCAAACCCTTGCCCGGGAAATTCTGGGCATGACCCTGGTCACCCACCAGACCGGCCCTGATGGCCGTGTGGTTAAAAAGCTGCTGATCGAAGCCGGGCAGGATATCGCCAAAGAGCTGTACCTGAGCCTCCTGGTGGACCGGGCAACGGCCAAGGTGGTCATCATGGCCAGCCAGGCCGGTGGAATGGATATCGAGCAGGTTGCAGAAGATACCCCGGAAAAAATTATCAAGGTGTTTGTGGATCCGTTGATGGGAATCCAGGGATACCAGGTCAGGGAGGTCGGGTTCGGCCTGGGACTGACCGGTGGGGCCTTTAAACAGTTTTCAAAACTTCTGGCCAATCTTTACCGGTTCTTTGTTGAGAATGACTGCTCCCTGGTGGAGATCAACCCGCTGATTCTCACCGGGGATGATTCGGTTCTGGCCCTGGATGCCAAGGTGGATTTTGATGCCAATGCCCTTTACCGGCACAAGGACCTTCTGGAGCTGAGGGATCTGGATGAAGAGGATCCCCTTGAAGTTGAGGCCTCCAAGTATGATCTGAATTATATCAACCTTGACGGCAATGTCGGGAATATTGTCAATGGTGCAGGCCTGGCCATGGCCACCATGGACATCATCAAGAATGCCGGGGCAACACCGGCCAACTTCATGGATGTCGGGGGCGGCGCAAGCTCCGAACAGGTGGAAAATGCCTTCAGGATCATCCTGGCCGATGAAAAGGTCAAGGCAGTGCTGATCAATATTTTCGGCGGGATTTTAAGATGTGATATTTTTGCCCAGGGTGTTGTGGATGCGGCAAGGAAAACCGGCATCAACATCCCGGTCGTGATCCGGATGGAAGGCACCAACGTGGAAGAGGGCAAACAGATTTTATCCGATGCCGGACTGAATCTGATCTCTGCGACAGATCTGAACGATGCGGCCCAGAAAATTGCCGCTGCTGTAAATTAAAGGAGATAAAGGTCGTGAGCATATTTGTAAACAAGGAAACCCGACTGCTGGTGCAGGGAATTACCGGAAATGAAGGCAGTTTCCATACCCGGCAATGCATAGAATACGGTACAAGGGTGGTGGCCGGGGTAACCCCCGGTAAAGGCGGCCAGAAGATGGACGATGTCCCGGTGTTCAACACCGTGGGACAGGCGGTCAGTGAAACCGGTGCCGATGCATCATTGATTTTTGTCCCCCCGCCGTTTGGTGCGGATGCCATCATGGAAGCGGCAGATGCCGGCGTGGGTCTGATCGTTGCCATCACCGAAGGGATCCCCATCATGGATATGGTCAAGGTGAAAAATTTCTTGGCTGCCAAGTCCTGCAGACTGATCGGACCCAACTGCCCGGGGATCATTACACCCGATGAATGTAAAATTGGGATCATGCCCGGAAAAATTCATAAAAAAGGCCACATCGGTGTGGTTTCCAGGTCCGGTACCCTGACCTATGAGGTGGTGGATCAGTTGACCCGCGAGGAAATGGGCCAGTCTACCTGTATCGGTATCGGGGGCGACCCGGTCAACGGTACCAACTTCATCGACGTTCTCAAGGCTTTTGAAGCGGATGAGGACACCCATGGTATTGTGATGGTGGGTGAGATCGGCGGTAATGCTGAAGAGGATGCGGCCGAATTTATCCGTGCCAATGTCTCCAAGCCGGTGGTGGGATTCATCGCCGGACTGACCGCGCCTCCGGGCCGCCGGATGGGTCATGCCGGCGCCATCATATCCGGATCCAGCGGTACAGGTGAAGCCAAGATACAGTCTTTCAAGGAAAACGGGATTCATGTATGCGAAAACCTCGGCCGTATCGGCCAGATCTGCAAAGAGGTCTTTTAAGGAATCCTAAAAGGAGGTTAATAAATTGGAAAGTTATATCATAGAGTCAAATAAGAAGAAAAGCAGGCTGCCCGCACGCCTGGATCTTGCCCAGAGCGGTACCGGCCTGATCCTGGGCCTGTTCATGTGGGTCCATATGCTGCTGGTGGGGAGTATCATATTCGGTAAGGCGGCATTTAATTTTGTCGCAAAAACCATGGAACTGGCATTCCTTTCTGATACCGGCCATGGATATCCCATTGCCGTATTTTTTGCCGTGTCCACCATCTTTACCCTGTTCATCATCCATGCCCTTCTGGGGATGAGAAAGTTTCCCATCAACTGGAAACAGCACCGCATCATGCGGGACCAGATGCAGATGATGAACCACACCGACACCAACCTGTGGTACATCCAGGCCGTGACCGGTTTTATCATGTTCTTTGCCGGGTCGGTTCACCTGTACATCATGCTGACCAATCCGGCGTCCATCGGCCCTTACATGTCGGCAGACCGGGTGGTATCCGGAAACATGTGGCCGCTGTACCTGATCCTGCTGATCTGTGTGGAGCTGCATGGCGGCATCGGGCTTTACCGCCTGTGCATGAAATGGGGCTGGTTTACCGGTAAAGATGCAAGAAAAAGCCGTGAGAAATTGAAAAAACTGAAAAACAGACTGACCATTTTCTTTTTAACCCTTGGCATTCTGGCATTGCTGGTGTTTGTTGTCATCGGCATCAAACACAGGGACAAGGTTGGAGAAAAATATGAAAAACTCAGTGCGGTTGTTGAGCAGGTTGATATCAAAGAAAGGGTTTAGATAAATGAAAGTCATATATACGGATTCACTGATCATTGGCGGCGGGCTGGCAGGACTTCGCGTTGCCATTGCATCCATGCAAAGAGGGTTTGATACCATTGTTCTCTCATTGATTCCTGCCAAACGGTCCCATTCGGCCGCTGCCCAGGGGGGAATGCAGGCCAGCCTCGGTGCCTGTATCAAAGGGGATGGAGATGATGAAGACGTCCATTTTGCAGATACGGTCAAGGGAAGTGACTGGGGCTGTGATCAGGATGTGGCAAGAATGTTTGTCAATACGGCGCCCAAGGCGATCCGGCAGCTGTCAGCCTGGGGGGTACCCTGGTCCAGGGTCAGAAAGGGCGACCGTGATGTCATTATCAACGGTAAAAAGGTTACCATTACAGAGAAAGACGAGGCCCATGGATTGATTTCCGCCCGGGATTTCGGGGGAACCAAGAAGTGGAGAACCTGTTTTACCTCGGACGGTACCGGTCATACCATGCTGTACGCCATGGATAACAAGGCGATCCAGCTGGGGATCCCGGTGCATGAGCGCAAAGAGGCCATTGCCCTGATCCATGAGGACGGGGTGTGCTACGGCGCTGTGGTCAGGGATCTGGTCACAGGCGAGCTGATTGCCTACATTGCCAAGGCCACCACCATTGCCACCGGCGGTTACGGCCGGCTGTATTCCGTATCCACCAATGCGGTGATTTCAGAAGGGATCGGTACCGCCATTGCCCTTGAAACCGGTGTTGCCACATTGGGGAACATGGAAGCGGTCCAGTTTCATCCCACGGCCATCGTGCCGGTGGGGATCCTGACCACTGAAGGGTGCCGCGGTGACGGCGGACTTCTGCTGGATAAGGATGGATACCGGTTCATGCCGGATTATGAGCCTGAAAAGAAAGAGCTGGCATCCAGGGACGTCGTATCCCGCAGGATGACCGAACACATGAGAAAGGGCAAGGGCGTCGAGTCCCGCTACGGAGATCACTTGTGGCTGGATATCACCCTGCTCGGACGCGAACACATTGAAAAGAACCTGCGCGAAGTCAAGGAGATCTGCGAGTATTTCCTGGGGATTGATCCGGTCAAGGAATATATCCCGGTCAGACCCACCCAGCATTACTCCATGGGGGGTATCCGCACCAACGCCACCGGAGAGAGCCCCACACTGAAGGGACTGTTCTCCGCGGGTGAGGCCGCCTGCTGGGATATGCACGGATTCAACCGCCTTGGCGGCAACTCTGTGGCGGAAACCGTGGTGGCCGGCATGATCGTGGGCGAATACGTGGCAGATTACTGTGCCGGGAACACCATCAGCATAGGCACCTCCACCATTGAGCATTTTGTCAGAACCGAAGAGAAAAAGATATCCGATCTTCTGACCCGGACCTATGGGGAAAATCCCTTTGAACTGAAAAAGGAGATGCAGGAGATCATGATGGACAAGGTCGGCATTTTCCGCAATGGTCCCGATCTGGAACAGGCGGTAGAGGAGCTGAAAGTCCTGAACCAGCGGGCCAGAAAAATCGCCCTGAGAAACCGGATCAGCTCTTCCAACCCTGAGCTTGTCGAAGCGATCCGTGTGCCCAAGATGATCAAGATGGCCCAGTGCGTGGCATACGGTGCCCTGCTCAGGACCGAAAGCCGCGGTGCCCATGCCCGTGAAGACTATCCTGAAAGAAACGACCGTGACTGGCTCAAGCGGACCCTGACCACCTGGAAAGATGAGCAGGCGGACCTGCCCGAGGTCACCTATGAAGATCTGGATGTCATGAAGATGGAGATGCCTCCCGGATCAAGAGGATATGGTGTGGACAACACCGTTCATCATCCGGATACGGCCAAAAGAGAACAGGAAGTTGAGGAAATCAAAGCGAATAATCCGGGAGCAGACCGGTATGAAATGCAGGAACTGTTGAACCCGATCAACATTCCGGAAAAATTCAAAGGTAAAAACGAGCGTATAGGCAGGGGGTTTAAATAATGAGCGAACAGGAAAGAATCTTAAAATTTCAGATATTCAGGTACAATCCGCAGCGGAAGGGTGACAAACCGCGCATGGTCACCTATGAAGTGACCGAAGCCCCCGGTATGACCATATTTATCGCACTCAATGACATCCGGGAAAAGCAGGATCCCTCGCTGCAGTTTGATTTTGTCTGCCGGGCCGGGATCTGCGGTTCCTGTGCCATGGTGGTTAACGGCAGACCTGATCTGGCCTGCCGGACACTGACCTCCAAATTTGAGGACGGAGAGATCAAGCTGCTGCCGCTGCCGGGATTTGAACTGATCGGTGACCTGTCTGTGAACACCGGTAACTTTTTCCGTGCCATGTCTGAAAGGATCGAATCCTGGATCCATGACCAGTATGCGGATGAGGTGAACTATGATCAGCTCGAAGAACGCATGGATCCGGATGTGGCAGATGAGATTTATGAGTTGGAGCGCTGTGTGGAATGCGGCGCGTGTATCTCGGCCTGTGCCACCAAACGGATGCGGGATGATTTCCTCGGGGCGGCAGGCTTCATGCGCCTGGCAAGATTTGCCATCGATCCCAGGGATAAACGGTCGGATGAAGAGTTCTATGATGTGATCGGGGATGATGACGGCGTCTTCGGCTGCATGACCCTCCTGGGCTGCGAGGATTACTGTCCCAAGGATCTGCCTCACCAGACCCAGATTGCATATCTGAGAAAAAAGATGGCCATGGTGAGATAACCCCCGCAAAGGCCCACAGACCGTTATTAAACAGATAACCATCAGGCAGTGGGTCGATCGGCTCACTGCCTGATGCATTATGAAAGGATGCAAATATGAGTGAATTTAAATATGCCCCCCTGTTTCCCTTGGGGGAGGATACAACCCCATACCGGAAATTGACATCCGACCATGTCCGCATGGAGACGTTCAATGGAGAAGATATGCTGGTGGTGGACCCTGAAGCCCTGACAGTCATTTCAAAAGCCGGTTTCAAAGAGATGTCCCACCTGTACCGGCCCGAGCACCTTGAAAAGCTCAGGGCAATTATTGATGATCCCGAAAGTTCGGACAACGACCGGTATGTTGCCCTGGAGCTGCTGAAGAATGCGGCCATATCCGCCGACAAGATCTATCCCATGTGCCAGGATACCGGTACCGCCGTGGTGATCGGCAAGAAGGGTCAGCAGGTGTGGACCGGCAGCAATGATGAGGAACCCCTGTCCCGCGGTGTATTTGAAGCATATACCGAAAATAATCTGCGCTACTCTCAGAACGCAGCCCTGACCATGTTCAAGGAGGTCAATACCAAAACCAACCTGCCGGCCCAGCTGGAACTTTATGCCACCCAGGGGGCGTCCTATGAGTTCCTGTTCATGGCCAAAGGCGGGGGCTCGGCCAACAAAACCTTTCTGTACCAGATGACCAAGGCGGTCCTGGCCGATGAGGAGACCCTGATCAATTTCCTGTTGGAAAAGATGAAAACTTTGGGAACCGCGGCCTGCCCACCCTATCATATTGCCTTTGTGATCGGCGGGACATCAGCGGAATCCAACATGAAGACGGTCAAGCTGGCCTCTACCCGCTATCTGGATGCCCTGCCCACCCAGGGAGATGAAACCGCCCATGCGTTCCGTGATGTTGACCTGGAAGAAAAGATTCTGGTCCGCTCCCAGGACCTGGGTCTGGGTGCCCAGTTCGGGGGCAAACATTTCGCCCTGGATATCCGTGTGATCCGCATGCCCCGGCACGGGGCCTCCTGTCCCATCGGCATGGGGGTGTCCTGCTCAGCCGACCGGCAGATCAAGGCCAAGATCACGCGGGATGGCCTGTTCCTGGAACAGCTGGAAGAAAACCCGGGTCGTTTTCTCCCGGAAAAGGAACCTGAAATGATCCCGGCCGTTGAAGTGGACCTGAACCGGCCCATGGGTGAAATACTTGCCGAACTGTCCAAATATCCGGTGTCCACCCGCCTGTCACTGACCGGCAAAATCATTGTGGCCCGGGATATTGCCCATGCCAAATTCATGGAGCGGCACAAGGCAGGAGACGGCCTGCCCCAGTATCTCAAGGATCATATCATCTACTATGCCGGCCCTGCAAAAACGCCGGACGGAGAGGCATCCGGCTCATTCGGCCCCACCACGGCCGGTAGAATGGATCCTTATGTCCCGGTTTTCCAGAAGGAAGGCGCGTCCATGATCATGCTGGCCAAGGGCAACCGTACCCGGCAGGTCACGGACTCCTGCAAGGAGAACGGCGGGTTCTATCTGGGTTCTCCGGGCGGCCCTGCAGCGCGCCTGGGAAAAGATTTCATCAAGAAGGTCGAGCTGGTCGAATATGAAGAGCTGGGCATGGAAGCCGTGTATATGATCAAGGTTGAGAATTTCCCGGCATTCATCATTGTGGATGACAAGGGCAATGATTTTTATGCCGACCTGATGTAATTCAGGGGGCGTTGATCAAACCGCGAACCGGAGAAGTGATGTACCATCAGGTACACTTCTCCGGTTTGTTTTTAAGTGCCCGGTTGAAATGGTCAGACGGTCACGGATTTAAACCTTAAACTGTGACACCGCCGCTTTCAGCTGGCCGGCAAGACCTTTGAGTTCCTTGGCCATGTTGTCCACGCCACCGCTGTTCGTACGGGTGGTGTTTGCCCCTTCGTTGACCGTCCGAATCTCGGAAGCGATGCTTTCTGTCTGGGCCGAGGTGGAGGCAATGTTTTCGGTCACCTCGCTCAGGCCCTGTGCAGCCTGAACCACGTTGTTGGTAATCTCCTGGGTGGTGGCACTCTGCTCTTCGACAGCTGCAGCGACCTGGTCCACCATCTGGCTCACCTCCCCGATGGACCCGACAATGTTGTTGATCTGGTCCACGGATGTCCGGGTTGAGGATTGGATGGCGCCGATCCTCTCCTTGATATCCTCGGTGGCTTTAGCGGTCTGCTGGGCGAGCTCCTTGATTTCACTGGCAACAACGGCAAATCCTTTTCCGGCCTCACCCGCCCGGGCAGCCTCTATGGTGGCATTGAGGGCCAGCAGGTTGGTCTGCTCCGAGATTTCAGATATCACATCCACCACCTTGTCGATCTGGTTGGCGGCATCATCCAGCATGGAGATATCCTCAGAGGTTTTCTGTGCCTGCTGGGCTGCCTGTGAACTCTCATCACGGGTTTTCTGCATGTTCTGGGAGATTTCATTAATGGTACTGGTCATCTCCTCTGCGGCTGCCGATACCATGTTGATGTTGGTGTTTGACTGCTCAGCAGCGGCCGCGACCGACTGCATGCGCTCGTTCATGCTGCTGACCGACTCTGCTGCCTGGCTGGATTGGTCTGCCATATTCTCTGCGTCTTCGAGCATTTTATCGGACAGGTCGTCCAACTGGGTGGACGAATTCAATACCTGTTCGGTGTCCTTGATGATGCTCACCACCGTATCCCTGAGTTTACCGATAAACTGATTGACCGACTGGGCCAGGGCACCGAGTTCGTCAGAGGATTTGACCTCCAGGGATTTTGTCAGATCCCCCTCTCCCTCGGCAATATCTTCCATGCTGGCGTTGATGGCGTTGATGGGCGACACCCAGAGTTTGACCATCACC
>QZLA01000211.1 GCA_004796375.1 Desulfobacteraceae bacterium | reverse complement strand
TTTGAAATACTTGAAGGGGTGTCAATCGGAGATCGGGTCGTGACTGCCGGCATCAACCATCTTTCAGACGGGCTTGAGGTTAAAATTCAATAATCTGCAGCAGGAAAACAGATGCTTACCAAATTTTCTATTAAAAACAATATATTGACCCTGTCCATACTGGTGGTTCTGATTTTAGGAGGCATATCGGTTTTTGAGGATATGCCCAGGGATGACATGCCTGCGTTTCTCATCCGGTATATGTCAGTGGTCACCACATACCCCGGTGCCAGTCCGGAGCGGATCGAAAACCTGATCTCGGACAAAATTGAGAAGGTGGCCCAGGAGGTGCCGGAAGTAGACTATATCACCAGTGAATCCAGGACCGGTATCTCCATTGTCAGTATCTCACTCAAAGAGAGTATCACAAAGCTCCAGCCGGTTTTTGACCGGCTCCGGCGCAAAATAGAGGGAATACAGTCTGAGCTGCCGGACGGTGCATCCGTTACCATCGATGATGAGGTGGGTGACGTATTCGGTATTATTGTGGGGCTGACCGCTGAAGGGTATTCAGATGCCGAAATCAAGGAGATTGCCGAAGAGGTCAGGGATGAACTGATCAAACTGCCGGAAGCCGCCAAAGTTGAAATCAGTGGGTATCAGAATGAAAAGATCTATGTGGAGTTCAATGATGCCAAATTCGCGGAAATCGGCCTGACCAAGGCCAAACTCAGTGATTATATATCCAGAACCAACATCATCATTCCCGGGGGAGAGATTAAAATCGGGGATCAGCGGATTATTCTGGAACCTACCGGCAATTTTGAGGGGATATCCGATATCGAAGATATCATTATCTCATCCATGAACGGCAGGGTATTGCTCCTCAAAGATGTGGCCACCATCCGCCGCGGTTATGAAGAACCCCGCAAAAGACTGGTTCGGATCAACGGGGTGCCCGGGGTTTCCATTGCAGTGAACCTCAAAAAAGAGGGGAATATCATCAATCTGGGCAGGCAGGTGGACCAAAAAATAGAGGAGCTCAAGCAGATATACCCGTATGGCGTAGAATTTGAGCGGATCTCATCCCAGGACCTGATTGTTGAAAAATCGGTGAACGACTTTCTGGGCAACCTGCTACAGGCCGTGGTGGTCGTACTGGCAGTGATGCTGGTATTCCTGGGGTTGAGGACCGGAGTGATTGTCGCCTCACTGATTCCTTCGGCCATCGTTCTCACGCTGCTGCTGATGTCTGTTGCCGGTACCGGTCTGAATCAGGTAACCCTGGCTTCCCTGATTATTGCCTTGGGTATGCTCGTGGATAATGCCATTGTGATGTCTGAATCGATCATGGTGAAAATGGAAACCGGCAAATCCGGGTATGATGCAGCCATTGAATCTGCAAAAGAACTGTCCCTGCCTTTGCTGACCTCCTCCATCACTACGTCGGCGGCATTCATGGCGTTTTTCCTTGCCGAATCTGTCATGGGCGAGATCATGGGAAACATTTTCATTGTGGTCTCGTTTGCGCTTATGGGATCCTGGTTTCTCACATTGACCGTGATCACGCTGTTCTGCGCCAGGGGGCTGCGGATAAAATCAAAAGAACCGTCCAAAACCGGTATATTTGACAGGCTGGCCGTTAAATATCGGCGTGCGCTCTTTGCCTGCCTCAAATGGCCGACGTTGACCGTGGGTGTTATTTTTCTTCTGTTCATAGGCTCACTTTTTCTGATCAGGTCAGTCCCGTTCATATTCATGCCCAAAAGCGACAAGGCCATTGTCACGGTCAACTTTGAGCTGCCTATCGGAACAGCCATTGAGAGGACCCTGGCATCCGTAGAGCAGATTGAACGGTTTATAGCCGGGAACCTCATGTTGGACAACGGTAACGAAGGGGTGGTGACCTGGTCTTCTTATATCGGAGAAGGGGCACCTAAATACGATCTGGGGTATAATCCGCCTGAATCCAGCCCCAATGCAGCGCACATCCTGATCAACACCTCTTCGGATCCGGCCAATGACCGGGTCATTCAGGCCCTGGACAGATTTATTTTCAACACCTTTCCGGATGCCCAGTTCAGGGTGTCGCGCCTGATCAGCGGCGGCGGATCGGTCAATCCCATTGAGGTCAGGCTCTCGGGCAGGGATCTTGATACATTGTACCGGATCTCCGAAATGGTGAAAGAAAAGCTCAGGCAGATCAGCGGCACCAAAAACGTGACGGACAACTGGGGGATGAAGTCAAAAAAACTGATCATACAGATCCAGCCGGATAAGGCGCGCCTGGCCGGCGTATCCAATCAGGATATTGCACTGTCTTTACAGACGATTTTATCCGGTTCCCAGACCGGGTCTTTCCGTACAGGGGATAAAACCCTCCCCATTATTCTCAGGAATGAAGCCGCAGATACACTAAGTGTTGAAGATCTTGAAACGATCAATATTTATGCCCAGCAGAGTGGAAAGAGTGTATCTCTCAAACAGGTCGCAGATATCCAAGTCGTGTGGCAGCCAACCAAGATTATACGGCGTGATCAATCACGGACCATCACCATTGAATCCGATCTTATGCCGGGATTTACTGCCGGCCAGGTGACTGGTGTGCTCCTGCCCTGGCTGTCCGATCAATCCGTGAAGTGGGGACCCGGTTATTCATTTGAGCTTGGAGGGGATGCCGAGGGTAGTGCTGATGCTATGGGCGCTGTGGCAAAAAAGCTGCCGGTTTCCCTGTTTATCATTGTTCTGGTATTAATCGGCCAGTTCAATTCCATACGCAAACCATTGATCATCATGCTCAGTATCCCCCTCGGGTTGATCGGCGTGATCCTGGGGGTGTTCATCACGGGTTCCTACATGGGGTTCATGGCATTTCTCGGAATCATCTCGCTGGCCGGTATCGTGATCAACAATGCGATTGTTCTGCTGGACAGGATCGACATTGAGGAGAATGAATTTGAAAAACCTGCAGCCCTCGCCATTATCGATGCAGGGACACAGCGGTTCAGACCTATCCTTTTGACGACGGCCACCACATCCCTTGGGTTGATTCCCCTTTGGATCGGTGGTGGGTTAATGTGGGAGCCCATGGCTATCAGTATCATTTTCGGTCTGTTGTTTGCCACGGTGTTAACCCTGGTGTTTGTGCCGGTACTCTACCGGATTCTTTTCAGGGTCAGTTACAAGGATTTTAGCCTGTAGTTTATCCGTTCACGATATCAGGAATCATCCGATTACCCCTTTTTCAAGGATGGCATCGAGAAACGTCCGGGTGAGTTCTGGGTCGCATTTATGCTGATATATCTGGCCATAAGCATCAATCCCGCGTATGCGGGCGTCACTCAGAAACCAACGAAGCAATTGAAGGGAAATTTCGCTTCTGCCTGCACCGGGGGGGATTCGTCCGGTTCTGCAGGTTTGCGGTTCAGGGAGCTTAATCCTGCCCTTGCCAAGGGATTTCATGAAGTTCAATATCCGTGATAAACGCAGCAGGGTAATGGATTGATCCCGGCTGGTGGTATCTGAGATCGGCAGGGCAGAAGACCGCATTTGTCTGACATCAGCGGGAAGGACGTTTTTGTTTCTGCAGGTGTCAAAATCCTTGCTGCCAGGTGCTGGGTAATATATCGAAAGGCCCGCAAGCGTGGGGACTTGGGCCAGATATACCAGGTCCTCTACCGAATCAAACGGGTCCTGACCCGGGGCACCGGCAATGATATAGGACACGGTCGCCAGATCATGCTCAACGGCCAGCTGTATGGCACGCTTAAATGCCTGGCGGACATCTTTGCGGTTGAACCGCTCAAGTTGCAATGGATGGGTTGAACCCAGGGAAAGGTTGAGCGTTTTAAAGCCTGACTCAGCCATGGATGTGATGATATCACGGTCAAGGGACGGCGGGTAAAGCCCGTTCATCGCCCGAAGCTCAACAGTTTTATCCCCAAACAGGGTACGAATCTCTTCCATCAGTGACAGGAACCATGTTTTGCTCAGGCACAGGTTTTCATCTTCAAAGTCGATGAAACCGATATCCGATGTTTCCGTCACCACAGAAAGCTCGCGCATGACATCCCTGACGTTGCGCCGCCGGTAAGGTGGGGAATCCATTGCCGCACTCACGGCGCAATAACTGCATGTCATGGGGCAGCCACGGCTGGAAACAATCATCACAGACCGTTTCTTGTTCCGCTCGTAAAATTTTTCGTCCGTCAAATCCACGGCCGGCAGGGGGGCATCCTCCAGGTTGTTGCACCAGGAGGGCATTGTGATGTGAAGTGACCCGTCCTCCTTCTTAAATCCAATTCCCGGAACAGATTCGATATTTTCATTTTTCAGCAGGGCATGGGCCAGAGCCGGGAGCGTGTGTTCACCTTCTCCCCGGATAATGTAATCCACAGCACCCGAAGCCAAAACCGATTCCGGCATCTGGGTGGGGTGATGCCCGCCCATGACGATCCGGCATTCCGGGACATTTGCCTTGATGATTTCAGTGGTTTTGAGGGCCATGTCCCAGTACGGGGTGAACAATGAGGAGATTCCGACTAAAAATGGGTCAAAATCTTTGGCTGTTTTCCCGATGTGCTCAAAGCTGTAGCCAAAGCGGCGGAATTCATGAAACAGGGCAAAGGCGGACAGGTCCTTTCTGCCGTAATAGTCTTCAAGATAGTCAAACCCTTCGGGCCTTTCGATGATCCGGGATTTTGATGTAGCCAGTGCATCGAGAATTTTCACCTCAAACCCTTGCTCCCTGAGGTTGCCTGCAATCATGGCAAGGCCATAGGGAAATGTTCGTTTTCGGGTCAGGTAAAAATCTGCAACAGGGGGTTGTACCAGCAGTATCCGGGGCATGGGGTTATCATTCCAGGCGCATGTAAATAAATCTTTGTAAAGCGTGTCATATCATGTATGATTTGTCCTTTACAAGACTGGTTTTCATAATACAGAAAAAGGCAGTGGCTATGGCTTTGAATTTCATCCGGTTTATCTCCACCATTCTGATCATCACCTTTGGAACCCATTATTTTCTTTACTTTTCCTGGGTCAGGCTTTTTCAAATTGCGCCGGGCCATTCCAGGAACAGCCTGTTCGGGGTATTGGCATTTCTTTCAGTAACCTTTATCATCTCCTCAATTCTGATCCACTGGACCCACAACACTTTTACAAAGCTGTTTTATCTTTTCAGCGGTCTTTGGGTCGGGCTTCTGGGGTTTCTAATCATGGCCACCGTTCTGCTATGGATTTTAAAGGGAGGACTGGTCATCTTTGCTTCACCGGCAGCAGGTACGACCGTTATAAATGGCGCGGCCATATTGCTTTACACACTGGCCCTGATCTACACCGGTTACTGTCATTACCAGTTCTATACCATCCAGATCCGGTCAATCGAGGTTCCGGTAAAAAATCTTCCGTTGGCATGGGAGAACCGGACCATTATCCAGTTGTCCGACCTCCATCTCGGCGGGGCAAAGGATATGAACTTCCTGGATCAGGTGGTTCAGATGACCAATTCACTGGAAGGAGATCTGATTGTCATCACAGGCGATCTGTTTGACGGGGCCACCGGTTCCCAGGAGAAATATATTCAAAAGCTGGATACCCTGAGGGCCAGGCATGGTGTCATGTTCACCAGCGGCAACCATGAAGTGTATTCAGGGATAGGCATCTCACGGCACCTGATTGAGCAATCCAATATCACCCTGCTGGACAACCGGGCCCTCGTGTTGGACGGCCTGCAGGTCCTGGGGATTTCATACCCGACCTTCAACGGCAATGAATCCTTTGATTTCAACAACCCGGAACAATACAGCAAAGGGTATCCCACCGTGCTGCTCTATCATACCCCCACCGGGATCAAAGGCGCCAATGACCGGCTCGGCCAGGTCCAGTCCTCGGATTACCTGGCACCGGACCTGAAATTTTCCATTGCCGGTAGTAACGGCATCTGCCTTCAGCTGTCCGGGCATACCCATGCCGGCCAGTTTTTTCCCTATACATGGCTGGCAGACAAAATTTTCAAGGGATATCACTATGGACTGCATAAAAACGGGGATATGTATATCAATATCAGTGCCGGAACCGGATCCTGGGGACCGCCGCTCAGATCGGTCCATCTTTCTGAAATTGTTGTGATCACGCTGGTGCCCCGATAGGTATCGGCCGATGCTGTTAGCCGGATTCAAACTTGACTTTGGCGTTGAATTTCAATAGGTAGTATCTAAAAAAAGAATAGAGGAAGCGCATGCAAATCAATTTCACTCATAAGCCGTCCAGCAACCTTGATTCGGATATGTACATTAAAATTCTGGTGGCCATTACCAAGGCCGACCCATCCAACGGGGAGCCGGAGAAAGAATATGTCAGGCGCCAGGCCAACGGACTTCATGTTAATTTTAACCGTGTTTGGAGTGAAACGGATAAATCCTTTGAAATCGGTCAGGTCAAGGTCACCCGGCAGACAGCCTTGACTGTGCTTCGGGACTGTATTGTCCTGGCATCCCTGGATGATAACTACAGCCTGACGGAAAGGGAGCGGATCCTCACCTATGCCCAGAAACTGCGTATCCCCCTGGCGGATATCAATTCTCTTGAAAAGTGGGTGAGCACCAAGAAAGATCTTGAAAAACAGTGGAAAAAGATCCTGGCCGGGGAATTGATCTGATCCATATCCTGCCATGCCTGATCAACTCCTGACCCATCCGCAGCTTGTTCATTTTTATACGCAATATCTTTATCCGGCGTATCTTTGGGTCAAGGGGGGGGAACCCTGGTTTTCACTCACCCTGTTTTTTCTGGCCACCGGCCTGATGATCCATCGGTTTGAAGCCCTTGAGAATTCGGGGTTTCAAGGCACAGTCCTGGGCACATTGATCATGCCCTACTGTTCAGGGCTGTCCAACCTGGTGTTCGCATGGATCATGGGAAAAACCTCCGGAAACGGTACCCTGGTCATTGAAAACTGCATGGTCAACAATGTCACCAACCTGACCCTGCTCCTAGGCCTGCCGGCCATGCTCTGGTCCCTGGATGTTTTCCCGAAATCCATCGGATCCACCAGAAAGGAAAAGGAACGGCTAAATACCTTTCGTATCAACAGACTGTCCGTCCTCCTGTCACTGGTGGCTGTGGGATTTTTCACAGGCCTTTTGTGGGCCTTGACACGGGACGGCATGCTGGATTTTAATGACGGTCTGGTACTCACTGGGGTGTTTCTGTTCTGGCAGGTTTTTCATGTGTTTGACGTGCTCAAGGACAATGTCCAGAAAAACCGCTCTTTTTCCTGGTTTCTACCCGTGGATCTGATGCTGATACTTGCTGCCGGATACGTGATCTACACCAGTATTGACAACCTGGTTGCGTGGATACCCAAAACAGACCAGGGCATACTGAACTACACCATGCTCGGGTGGTTGTCCGGAATCCTGATGGTCCTGCCCAATGCGTTACTGGCATTTTACTATGCCCATCGCGGCAGGGCGGAAATCGTGGTATCCTCCCAGATCGGTGATGGTCATATCTGCATTCCCCTGTGTATCGGCGTGTTTGCTCTGTTTAATCCGGTCAGGATTCCCTCTTTTTTCGATGCCGGGCTTTACCTGATCCTTGGGGCGGCAGGCTTGATTTTTATCCTTTTGGTCCTGCTGCGCCGCATTCCTCGGCCGGTCGGTGTCTTGCTGGCAGGTGCTTACGGCTACTTTATCTATAAGGGTTTCTTTTCACTGATCTGATTGAG
>QZLA01000069.1 GCA_004796375.1 Desulfobacteraceae bacterium | reverse complement strand
TTTATTTCCGGAAACCTGGAATTTCTGGAATCCATTGCGGACCTCAGGCACAAAGACAACAATATTGACCATCTTTCCAAACCCTACCAGATCTCCGAATATGTCAATGCCGTGAACCGGGCCATTGACAGGGCGGACCTGTGACCATCTGAACCGCAAATATATGGCCGGTAAAAAAGACAATTGGTAAACGCCAAGAGCGTATTTGGGTAAAACTAGGATGAACGGTTTTGTGGTCATCGATCTGGCATCGTATTTGCTAAAAAAATTATACGCCACCTGCGGGTCGGGTTCTTGCGAGAAATCACCCAACTGGGGCATATCCCAAAATTGAGAGTCGTGTTGCCGAGGAGAAATGATGCCAGCCCAATTAACCACCTATCCGATCATCCTGTTTATTTTGGCCGTTATGCATTTATATCCCTGTGCGGCTGCAGATGCTATAAACGACAGGCCTGCTGAAGTGGTCACCGAGCATACTTATACAATAGGCTCTGGTGACTCTCAAAAAACATACGAATCATTATGTTTGTTCGGTGCCCGGTTGAAGGCCGTCAAATCAGCGGCAAAAGTCCTGAGCCGCAGGGGCTTATTGGAAAATTTTGGTAAAAGGCAAAAGGAGGTTTTCTGTCTGGCAGCAGATGAAATGGCCATTTCAGTCCTTGAAGAAAAACGGCTCGTTGGCGAGAAAACCTATTATGTGAAGATTAAAGCCCGGGTCCAGAGCAAAGACTTCATTCGAGCAGAGAATATCAACCGGGATCTGGATGAGCAGGAAAAGCGATTCTCATGGCAGGAGGAGATGGAGCAGTACGTGGCCCAGTCTGTTGATCCCGGAAAAGAGCTTTCAAGGGCCTATCGTTACCTTAGAAAGAAGGCGTGGAGAGTTGCAATCATCTATTTAAATCATCTGGAACGAAAGTATCCAGACTGGTCAGAGATATATTATGCAAAAGCGATCGGGTACTATGCAGAAAATAAGATGGATGCCATGATAGATGCACTAAAATCGTCGTGCGATTTGGGAAATATGGAAGCGTGCATGGAAATCGATAGATTTCCGAGGCAGAGTAAAGGTATCACGGCTTTTAAGGAATAACATCGCTCTAGTTTAATCCGGCAGATCTGTTTCACTATTCAACACCCTGTTAAAAAACACAATAGAATGTAACTATTTGAAAACTAATATAAAGTCTTTCAATGCTCACCTGAGCGTTTCAAAGTGTAACGACCAAAAGACACGGAGATGGCGACAATGCATTGATTTTGAAGTGTTTTCCGGCCTGGTATGACAGTTGCTATGTCAGGGGCAGTGTTGAATCAATTATCAGAGAGGGAGAAATGACTGAAACAAATTTGAACTGGTTTGATAGAATGATGGTGACCATGACGTTTGCAGAAGCCGGAGAGCTTGACACGGCATTAAAATACCTGGAGCCCGGGCGCCAGGAGAAATCACTGAGGGATGATATCCTTAAAAGGCAAAGACAACAGCTTCAAGAGGAAAACCGTCCCCGCATGAATGTTTAAATTTCTAAGCAGGACATAAAATCATGGAAAGAGTATTGCTGGCTGTTGATGGTGTCAAAGTGTCAAACAGTGTGTTGGATTACTCATTGGAGCTATGCCGGCGGATCAAAGCCGGGCTCAGTATCCTTCACATTGTCAATGACTCAAGGTATATTGAAATGATTGAAAAGCAATGCACAAAGATGAAGCGGATTGGACAATACCTTGAAACCACACATATGGCGGCAACATTTGCTGAGGCGGACGATCACGATACAGCCAGGCAATACATCTCAAAAACCATTGATGAAATGAATGCCGTGGCCCGCCAGACGGCGGACAGAGGGGTCTCCTATCAAATGAGCTACCGGGCTGGTAAATCGGAGATGGAAATTCCTCGATTTGTCAGGGAGCACCCCGATGTGATCATTACGATCTTCGATTCGCCCGGCCAGAGATCAGATACTGCGGTCAGACTGCAGTTTGAAAAGATGAAACAGAGGATTGACATTCCGGTGGTTCAAATCGATAAAGCAAAGACCTGACAATTTCCCAGAAGACAGGGCACCAGGCAGGCCATAGGATCATAGCAGGACATGATCAATGATATCCGACAGGTCGTTTGCAGTGATAATATTGACCTGGGAGAGTATCGAATCATTGATCACCTGGATGTCGCCCAGATTTTTCTCCGGGAATATCAGGGTGGAAATGCCGGCTTCTGAAGCGGCAAGGATCTTCTCTTTGATTCCTCCTACCGGCAGTATCCGGCCGCTCAATGTCAGTTCCCCGGACAGGGCGACATCCCGCCGACAGACGCGGCGTGTGAATAATGAGACCAGTGCTGCGGCAATGGTAATGCCGGCGGATGGCCCGTCTTTTTGAATGGCGCCTGCCGGCACATGAATATGGATATCTTTTTTGTCGAAGCGGGTATCCGGCAGGTTGAGCGAATCGGTGTGACTCCGGATATAACTGAGCGCAGCTTGTGCGGATTCCTTCATGACCTCTCCCAAAGATCCGGTCAGAATCAATTGACCACGCCCCTCCATGGCAGTTGCCTCAATAAAAATGATCTCACCGCCGGTTTGCGTCCAGGCAAGACCGGTTGATAAACCGATGCGGTTTTTGGCCTGGGCCACTTCACTGAAATACTTCTTGGGTCCCAGATAGTCGGAAATATGATCCGGCAGAATCGTTATCGGCTGGCTTGTGTCATTATTTCGAACCATTTTCAAGGAAATCTTTCTGCAAACGGCCGCGATTTTGCGTTCAAGGTCTCTTAACCCGGCCTCCCGGGTGTGATTTTTTATGATCACATCCAGGGCTTGCTCTGAAAATACAGGGGGACTCTTTGTGAGCCCGGACTCTTTTACCGCTTTGGGTATCATGTGGTTGAATGCAATATGCCGTTTTTCCTGGTGGGTATAGCCGGACAGGTGGATCACCTCAAAGCGGTCCAGCAGGGGAGCGGGAATTGCACTGATAATATTTGCCGTGGCAATGAACATGACATCGGACAGATCAAACGGAACATCCAGATAGTGATCGATAAACGACCGGTTCTGCTCAGGGTCCAGAACTTCGAGAAGCGCTGCTGCCGGATCCCCTTTGAATTCATTGCCCAGTTTGTCGATCTCGTCTAGCATAATCAACGGGTTCTGGGATTCACACCGCCGGATTTCCTGGATGATTCGACCGGGCAGTGCACCGGTATAACTGCGCCGGTGTCCCCGTATATCCGCCTCATCTTTGATGCCGGCCAGGGATATCCGGATAAACTTCCGGTTCAGGCTTTTGGCAATGGCTCTACCCAAAGAGGTTTTGCCGGTTCCAGGCGGACCGGAAAAACACAGTATGGTGGTGCTGTTGTCCAGGGCCAGCCGGTTTTGGGACAGGGCTTTTTTAACTGTCGATCGGATGGTTTCAAGCTTGAGCGGCTTGGCAAGAAACTGGTAAGATCCTTTTGTTAAAGCATCTACGGCAGTATCAACAGTTGCATATCCGGTAATGATGATCACTTCGGTAGATGGATAATTGGATTTGATGTGATTAAGAATTGTCAACCCATCTATTTGTTTCATCTTCAAGTCGGTGATGACGATATCAAAATGACGTTGCTCAAGTAAAGACAGTGCCTCTTCCCCGCTTGACAAGGTTTCGACCTGGTATCCCTCCTTATTCAGAGTATATTTCAGGTTCTTGCAGGTCGTTTCCTCATCATCGATCACCAGGATACTATGTCTGCCGGAGAGCTTGAGAATACGGACGGCCAGGAACTCCAGTATTCGTTCCTTGACTTCATGTAATCCGGCATGCTCAGTGTCAAGAACCTTTTGCGCCCACTCAATATCCAGTTTGTCATCGGTCCGGATGCCCCATGGCAGGCTCGCAAGATATTCAATGTGGTTCAACCCGATGGTATACTCGGTAGAGGACGGGCTGATTTTTGACAGCCGGTCCACCTCTTTCAGGGCGATGTCCCTTGTAGGTTCGGTCATTCCGGCATTCAGGACGGACTGTTTAAGAGCCTTAATTTCATGGTACTCTTGATCAATAGCCGTGTTTTTTTTGAACAGACTTTTCAAAACATTCTCCTGTCTATCATATCACTGACGCAGCCCTGCGGGTAATGTATCCTAACGATGCCCCAGCCAAGCCACCAATGCATTTATGTTAAGCAAAGCATCTGAGCGAGGCAATAGGAAAAATGAAATAATTTAAGCATGTTGCATTTTGTAACAGGGTGTTGAGAGGTGCAATGATCTTCATATCATTGAATTTATGATGGAAAAGCATGGTTTTGAAAAATTGTTGCATATTGCAACATCAAGGCGCTGGTTTCTCCATGACGGATGGGGTGAAAAGGCCAGATACATAAGGGCTATAAACAAATAAGACCTTGGTATATTTATTGCTCAGGAGGGTGGAGACATTATTTCGAAGGAGACGATGATGAAAATATTTGAACAGATAAAAAACCGGTTCGGTGGTGTCGCAAAAACCGTGGATAATTACCAGGAAGCCATTGCATTTGCAGAGGCGGGGGAACATGAGCATGCCGCAAGTGTAATCAAAAGCAATGCATCTTTTACACAGCAGGGCCAATGGCTTTTGGTTATCAGCGATGATATGACCTTTACCCCGGAGATGATGGATTATGCCCTGGAAATGGCCGGGCGCCTGTCCTACAAAATTTATGCACTGAACGCTTCACCGGTTCCGCCGGATCAGAAACCGGTTTTTGAATCAGGGGCCAAAGAGCATACTAAACGCTTTAGGGATATGGCACTGGAGCGGGGAATCGACTTCAAGCACGGTATCTGCTTTTGTGATGCGGATCAGGCGGCGGAACAAGCGGGGCATGAGGTGGGACATATTGATTATATTATTTCTGAAGGCCTGGAAGACAATCGGTTAAGAGATGAAAACAGATTGCAGGACCGCCCCGCCAGAGAACTGCTGGTCTATTCCATGGCTTGATTTATTAAAGGAGATGTTGAATGGGTGTTCAGATAATATTTAAGTTCGGTTTGGTCGTATTAACTTTTGTGTTGTGTCTGATTTTCAGAGGCGAGAATAAAAAATAACTGGAGATGGGTTGAAATGACGCCTGAAATGATTTTGACGATGACGGTTCTGGCCTTTGTCGTCTTTTTGTTTATTTCTGAGTGGGTTCGTGTAGATGTGGTTGGGGTGATGATGATGGTTCTGTTGCCCCTGATCGGGCTGGTATCGCCCAAAGAGGCATTTGTGGGGTTGAGCAGCAATGCCGTATGTTCAATTATAGCGGTGATTATTATCGGCGCAGGACTGGATAAGACAGGCGCCATGAATAAGGTTGCCAAGCCGATAATAAAACTTGCGGGAACAAGCGAAAGCCGGATTATCATTCTGATATCCAGTACTGTCGGTATTATATCCAGTATGATGCAGAATATCGGTGCAGCGGCTTTATTTCTACCGGCGGCCCAGCGGATATCCAAGCGGGTGGGAGTGCCCACATCCCGTATCCTGATGCCCATGGGGTTTTGCGCCATTATCGGGGGGACGCTGACCCTGGTCGGGGCCAGCCCTACCATTCTCCTCAATGACCTGATGGTGCTCGGGGGAGAAAAGCTCGAACCGTTTGGATTGTTCACCCAGACACCCATCGGGGTGTGCCTGCTGCTGTCGGCATTACTCTACTTTGTCTTTTTTGGAAAATTTATTCTTCCCGCCGGCTCGGGGGATTCGGACAAAGGGGCCACCGATGTTCTCATGGAGGAGTATGAAGGGCTTGACCACCTGTTTGAAATTCATATTCCCGAGAATTCAGCCATGAGCGGAACCCTGTCTTCCTTGGGCATTCGACCCAAATTTCTGGTCAGTGTGATCGGGATCAATCCTGCCGGCAAAAAGGAGATCAACAGGGTTCCCTTAAGCGAGGATCGGATCAATCACGGAGATGTGATCGCCGTGACCGGACGGGAAATGAATGTTCGAAAAATGGCCGAGGAGTTCGGATGGGAGATCAAAGGCGCCCTGGATGTGTTTGCAGAGGATCTGGCAAGGACCAATGCCGGTATGGCAGAGACCGTCATCAGCCCCCGGTCGGAACTGATCGGTAAAACCCTGAAGGAGCTGGATTTCAAAAACATATTTGGGCTCAATCCCCTGGTACTGTTCAAGGGGAATAAAAAGATCTACAGTGGTCTGACCGAGGTTCAGCTCAGCATGGGGGATACCTTGCTGCTCCAGGGACCGTGGGATCGGTTTCATACCCTGAAAAACCAGCCCCAGCCCAGGGCACTGACATTTGCCTCTCCTCTGGAGGGCGAGATCCTGCGGCCCCATAAAGCCAAACTGGCTGTCATGTGGCTTGCCGTGTCTTTGCTGCAGATCATTGTGTTCAAGGTTCAGCTTTCCGTGGCGCTGATGTCCGGTGCATTGGGCATGATCATTACCGGCGTGTTGTCTGTTGATGAAGCCTACCGGTCCGTGGACTGGATGACGGTATTTCTCCTGGCCGGCCTGATTCCACTCGGCATTGCCTTTGAGAAAACCGGAACAGCAGCGTTTATTGCTGAAGGCGTTCTCGGTTTGATAGGTAACCCGACGCCTATTGTCCTGCTGGCCGTTGTTGGTATCATGGCGTCCTTCTTTACATTGGTGATCTCCAATGTGGGGGCCACTGTTCTGCTGGTGCCTTTGTGCATGAACATGGCCGTGATGGCGGGGGCTGATCCCAGGATGGCCGCCCTTGTCGTCGGGCTGTCCGCTTCCAACACGTTTGTTCTTCCCACCCATCAGGTCAATGCCCTGATCATGCGGCCCGGGGGGTACCGGACCGTAGACTATGCAAAAGCAGGTATGGTCATGACCCCGTTGTTTTTACTGGTTGAGTTGACAGTGATTTATTTCTTTTATGGCATTCAATAATTCGGTTTGAGACAGGAGATCCATAATCATGGCCATTATTACCATTTCCCGGGGGTGCTTTTCCCATGGAAAAGATATTGCTGAAAAGGTTGCAGAAACGCTGAGCTATAACTGCGTCAGTAAAGAGGTGATCATAGAGGCATCTGAATTTTTCCAAGTGTCTGAAAAAAAATTGTTCCATTCTCTGCATGATGCACCGGGACTGATGGAAAAATTTACCCACGGTCAGGATGAGTATCTGGCCTATATCTCTGCCGCCCTGATGGAGAATGTCAAAGAAGACAATGTGGTGTATCATGGATACGGGGGGCATCTGCTGCTGCCGGATGTCTCTCATGTCATGAAGGTGCGTATTATCTCCGACCTTAAAACCCGGGTGGCCTATACCATGGAAAAGGAACATATCTCCTACACCCGGGCAGAAGAGATGATACGAAAAGAGGATGCACAGCGCCGGGCCTGGACCAGCACGGTGTTCGGCAAAGATATGATGGATCCGGGACTCTATGATATTGTTCTGAATATCGGGAATATCGGGATGGATGAAGCGGTACAGACGATCTGTGAACTGGCCGGCAGCAAGTCCTTTACCCGTACGGAGACCTCTCAGAAGATCATTGATGAATTCGCGATCAAAAAATATGCAGAGGCGGTGTTGTATAAAATCTGCCAGGGACAGATTGAAGTCCACAAGGATCAGGTCGATGTCTTTATTCCCCCCTCCCGGATCAAAAAAACATCCCATATCAGCCCCGGATTACTCCAATCGATCTGGGAATCTGAAAAAGACACGCTGAATCGGAGGATTTCAAAGCGGATTAAACGCATCCCCGGCGTGAAAAAGGTGACCTGCCATTTCAAAGCCCCCCAGATCCATTGACCCTCTCAATCTTGAGTTTTCCTACAGATAGGTGTAGTAGGGGGATATGATTAAAACTTCTTTAAGACAAAAGATTTACCTTCATTTTTTTGTTTTCATGGGGATTAATGCCGTGGTCTGGTTTTTGATGTATTACAACTACAATACCATGGACAATAAACTTCGGCTGATCGAAACAAAGAATGAACTGTTTAACATTATTCTTGAAGCCAGAAGATATGAGAAAAATTTTTTTCTCAGGCATGATCCTAAAGATCTGAAGCAGGCGGTATCCTTTGCTGAAAATGCGCTGGTCATGCAAAAAAAAATTGTGGCGGATTTCCAAGGCTATATCCAAAACAGCCAGGCTCTGGATGAACGAATAAGCGAAATACAATCTTATCTGGACAATCTGTCTGCTCTGGTCGGTGTATACGATCAACTGGGAGCTGGAAAAGAAACCATAGCCGAGACCACCCATATTGAACAGTATAAGAATGATATCGCTACGCTGGGCCGCCGGATTACACTGGAGACCGAGCGGATTGAAAATGAAGAGAAGGCAAGGCTTTACAAACTGCTGAATCAGTCTAAAAAATACTTTGTTATTTCTCTTCTGGCCCTGTTATTGCTGTCCATAATTACAGCCTTTTTCCTGGCCTTTAATGTAAACCGGCCCTTGAAAATTATTGGTCACGGCATACGGTATATTCTAAACGGGGATTATTCAAAGATACCTCATATCAACACCGGGGATGAATTTGAATCTCTTGCCCACAGTCTGAACAATATGATTGATGAATTAAACCGGCGCAACGAGCAATTGTTCCAGGCTGAAAAGATGTCTTCTCTGGGGACGCTGACTTCCGGTGTGGCCCATGAACTTAATAACCCGTTGAATAACATCTCCACGTCGGTTCAGATCGTGTTAGAAGAGCTGGACCAGCCGGATATAGAGATTATGAAAGATCTGCTTTCAGATGCTGAAAAGCAAGTTGACCGGGCAAGAGACATTGTAAAGGCACTGTTGGAATTCTCAAGACAGAGTGATTTTCTAATCAAGCGGCACAGCTTTAAAAAGCTGGTGGAAAATACCTTGATGCTGATCAAAGGGGATATTCCGTCCAATATTGATCTGGATATTCAAATGGGTGATGATGTATACGGGTATTTTGATTTCAGCCGGATGCAGCAGGTATTGCTGAATTTGATTATCAACAGCACGCATGCCATGGTCGCCGGCGGACGTCTGAGCATAGAAGGGTATGAGGAAGAGGGCAGCGGCATGTTCGTATTCAAGGTGTCGGACACGGGTATCGGAATCCCTGCGGAAAACCTGAACCGGATATTTGATCCGTTTTTTACCACCAAAGAGGTTGGAAAGGGATCCGGTCTGGGGTTATCGATTATCCATGGCATTGTTGAAAAACATAAAGGGCGGATAGAGGTCGACAGCAGATTGAATGCCGGTACCGCGTTCACGATATTCCTCCCGCTTCAGCCAGAGGTATGAGAGGTGATGATGACGCAGACGATTTTATTGGTTGAAGACGAAGATATCGCCAGAAAAAATCTGAAACACATTCTGACCAAAGAAGGATACCGGGTGATGGATGTGGATAACGGGGTAAAGGCCGTACATCTTCTGGAAACCGAGCCGTTCGACCTGGTCATTACCGACCTGAAAATGAAGCAGGTCGACGGTATGGCAGTGCTGAAACGGTCTAAAGAGCTTCAGCCGTTGACGGAAGTGATTGTGATCACCGGGTATGCCACGGTGGATTCGGCCGTGACGGCCCTGAAGGACGGTGCCTACCATTACATTGCAAAGCCCTATAAGAACGACGCGATTCGCCGGATAGTCAAGGAAGCGCTGCTCAAAAGGAGTTTGATTGTTGAAAATACTGAACTTAAGGATGAGTTGAGAAAATCCCGGGCAGATACCGAAATCATTGGCAAAAGCCCGTCAATGGTGGACATTAAAAAAATGATCGCTCAAATCGGTGCAACCGATGTGAATGTCCTTATCCTGGGTGAAAGCGGAACGGGAAAGGAACTGGTCGCCCGCGCCATCCATCGTGCCAGCCCACGCCATGACAGGCGTATTGTTGCATTCAACTGTGGATCATTTACCAACGAGCTGATGGCAAACGAACTGTTCGGCCATGAACAGGGGGCGTTTACAGGTGCCGGCAAATCCACCAAAGGCCTGCTCGAGACCGCGGATAAAGGGACGGTGTTTCTCGATGAGGTCGGTGATATGCCCCTGACCATGCAGGTCAAGCTCTTACGGGTGATCCAGGAGAAGGAGGTGATCCGCGTAGGGGGCGTTAATCCGATCCCGCTGGATATCCGCTTTATTGCCGCCACCCACCGGAGCCTCCAGCAGGAGGTGGCCAATGGCACCTTCCGCCAGGATCTTTTCTTCCGGCTCAATGTGGTAACCATGGAACTGCCGTCACTTGCCGAGAGAAAAGGAGATATCCCCCTGTTGGCCTACCATTTCCTCGGAGTCAAAAACAGGGCCATGAACAAGTCGGTTCATCAGATTGACCGCGAAGCCCTGGATCTGCTGAACAATTATGCCTGGCCCGGTAATGTCAGGGAACTTGAAAACATTATAGAACGGGCGGTTGCCCTGGAAAATTCCGATACGATCCGGGCGGCCTCCCTGCCCGAATATATCACCGGCATGTCCATTGAGGTTTACCGCAGATCTTCTCAGACGATTCCCTCCCTGGAGGACCAGGAAAAGAATTATATGAAATGGGTTCTGGACAAGTGTATGTGGAATAAAACCCAGGCTGCCAAAGTCATGGGGATCGATCGCGTTTCCCTATGGCGCAAGATAAAACGGTATGATCTTGAAAATCATTCGATTTGAGTTTAATGTGACCCACAGCAGGTTAACGGTCAATGGTACATTTTTGAAACCGGTTGTGTGCAATTGTCCAGCCTGACATTGATATTACCTCCGAGAACCTGCTGGAGACATTTTTGAGTAAGGATATCCGGTTGGGAACCTCCACCCCCGGAGCCGACCCGAGCGGTGATTATGCATGGAAACTGTTTGAGAGAGCAGATCACCTAAAGCCGGGCAGTTTTGATATTTTATCCAGGAAAGCCTTGTTACTGACCGGGGGACCAACCAGTCAAAAACCACCCAAAGACCGCAATGCATATGGTTGGGTCATGGGAGAAAATAAAGCAGATATATTCCTGACCTATTGCTCCAACGCGGTGTCGGCGGCCATGGATACGCCTGGTATTCAGGTGGTAAGCATCCCTGCGGAACTGTCTGTTGTCGCAAATTATGGTCTTCTCGAGAGAAAAGGCGCACCAGAAAATGCCTGGCGGCTTGCCTTGTATATTCTGTCGCCGGCAGGTCAGAAAATCCTGGGCAAATATGGATTTGAACCCGTCGCAAATTAAAAAAGACGCACAAAAACCAATCTATTGACGGGCCTGAGGCCCGTTTCATTTCTTTTTCAGCAAATCAATTGGCCGGGTAACATTACCGAGTGTTTTTGCATTTCCTGTTGACACCTTGACGCGGGTTATATATTTTCTATCGGAATTGAATGGTGGAATAGATGCATTTTGAAACAGACCCAAATGTCCGGCTTTATGTGAAGCGGACGAAAATATAATAATTTAATCTGTTAAGGAGATTATAATGAAAAAAATGAACGTTTTAAGACCAGGTCTTCTGGCCCTGGCGTTCCTTTTACTCA
>QZLA01000343.1 GCA_004796375.1 Desulfobacteraceae bacterium | reverse complement strand
TTCCAAGACAGAACAAGACCAGAACCAGGAAAACCATTCCGTGCTGCTTTGCAAATAGCATGTGTTTAAGATTCATTTGAACCGCCCGCCTGTTTAATCAGCACCCTGAACTTTGCCCGTGTCAGGCCGAGGCGTCTGGCCGCCTCACTCTGGTTCCCGCTGGCTGCTTCAAGTGCCTGTAATGCCAGATTGCTCACGACCTTCTCAAGATCAATGCCTCCGGGCGGCAACCTGAACAGATCACCCTCAGGTAACGACTTTTCATTGTCAGGATTTAAAAACGAAAACACCTCTGTTTTGAGCACACCGTCCGCGCCGGAAAGAATCATACCCCGTTCCACGGCATTGGCCAGTTCCCTGACATTTCCGGGCCAGCTATGCCCTGTGAGAATGGCCTGGGCCCCGTTTGACAACTCTTTTTGACGCCCGATTTCATATTGATCCAAAAAGTGCCGGACCAGTGGAATAATATCGTCCTGCCGCTCTCTTAACGGGGGAGGAACCAGGGGGAATACATTGATCCTGTAAAACAGATCATCCCTGAATTTCTCTTTTTTAACCAGCTCCTCCAGGTTCTTGTTGGTCGCACAAATCACCCTCACATCGGTTTCAATTTCTTTATTTCCCCCGACCCTGCAGATTCTTTTTTCCTGGAGAACACGGAGCAGTTTTGCCTGCGTTTCCAGAGGCAGGTCTCCGATCTCATCTAGAAAAATGGTTCCTTTGGAAGCAAACTCAAACTTGCCTTGAACCTGCTTGTCCGCACCGGTAAATGCCCCTTTTTCATGGCCAAACAGTTCGGACTCCACCAATGATGAAGAGATGGCTGCACAATTGACCGGAACAAATCGGGCCGAAGCTCTTGGACTGGCCTCATGCACGAATCTGGCAATCAGCTCCTTTCCTGTGCCGGACTCCCCTTGGATCAATACGGCTGAATCGCTTTGGGCCACGTTACTGGCAAGCTCCAGCAGTTGACGCATTTTTTCCGACTCATAGATGATCTTCTTTTTCTGCTCTATCGTCCGGATTCTGTCCTTGAGCACCTTGTTCTCATCAAGGAGTTTTGAGACATTCAACGTCCGCTCCACGGCCAGAAGAATCTGTTCGGTATCAAAAGGTTTGGTGATATAATCTGATGCCCCGGTTCTCATGGCGTCAACAGCAGAATCGATGGTGGCAAAAGCAGTAATGATGATCACCGGGCAGGGAATCTCCTCCTGCTTAATCCTCTCCAGCAACTGGATACCGGTCATTCTAGGCATTTTGATATCGGTAATCAGCATGTCAAAACGGTTCTTCTCAAGCTGATCATATGCCTGCTGGCCATCCTCTACCGGTATGACTTCATGATCGGCGCCCTCCAGGATCATGGACAGCAGGTGCCTCATTTTCTGTTCATCATCTGCAATGAGTATTCTTGCCATTTCAAACATCCTTACAATAATTATATGATCGGTATCCCTATGGTGAATACCGCCCCGCCGGTGTCACTGTTCCCGGCGTACATAATTCCGTTATGGGCTTTTACAATTTGATGCGCCAGTGCAAGTCCGAGTCCTGTACCCTTACTCTTGGTGGTGAAAAAGGGGTCAAAAATCTGCTTTTCAATCCCTTTTTCGATACCCAGTCCCTGATCAATGATATCCACAAACCAGGTACCGGCTTCACTGTAAGAGCGGACCACTACGGTACCATTTTCCGGACTGGCCTCGACTGAGTTTTTAATAATATTGTCAAATACACGAATCAACAGGCTGGAATCTGCTCTGATGGTATTACTCTGTTCCGACATATCGAAATCGATGGGTACGGGACTCTTCTCATACAGCATGGCGCAACGGTCTTTGAGCATCTCCAGAAAATGATCGGAATGCACATTACTGAACACGATATTTCCAGGTTTGGCAAAAAGCAAAAAATCCTCAATCAACCGGTTCAGGCGAAGGATTTCATCCTCAATATATTGGGACATGGTATTGTGCTTCTCGATGGTGTATTCCTTTTTCAGGAAATCAAATGCACTTTTAATAATGGCCAGAGGATTCTTCACCTCATGGGCAACAGATAAGGAGAACTTGCCCAACTCTGCAAGAGACCTTTGCTGTGCGGTTTCCTTAGTGATCCTTTCGTATGCCTTCCTGCTGTTGTCCAGGGAGTCCAGCATGCTGTTGAATGCCGCCGCAAGTTCCTGGGTTTCGGGCAATGTGCCTTTGTCTGCGCGCAAATCATGATTCCCGCTGCCGATCATTTTGGATACGGTGACCAGTTTGGTCACATCGGTCACGATATTCCTTATCATGAAGTAGAACAGGATACCGGCAATCATGGTGATGAGAACCGATACCATGATAAACTGTTTGGTTACCGTTTCCATCAGGCGGTTGATTCCCCGTGTACTGTACTGGATCTGAACCTTGCCGATATTTTCAAGCCCCCTGATTTTCAGCGTCCCAAACGGGGTGTCCTGGTATTGTGTGAACAGCATGTTCTCTTCATCGGTTTTATTCAGTGTCACGGATGTCTCCACCATGTATAACCTTCCCGGGATTTCCCTGGACTGCTCAACCAGGATATTGTTATCCCCGTCAAATATGGTCACCAGGGCCACATCCTCTTCACCCAGAAGGTTAACTGCCAGGCTGTTCAATCCCGCTCGATCCCGGATAAGCACCCCAACCTCTGAATTGACGGCCAGGTATTTTGCCAGAAAGGTGATCCGCCCCTTGAACCGTTCCATCATATAGTTGCGGATAATGTATACCCCGGCAATATCCAGGAATGTGGCTACTGACGCGGTCAGGAGGACCACCGTCAGGAGCATTCTTGTCTGGAGCCTTAACCGTTTCATGGCCCCTCCCCCTGGGTATGAAAAAACGTGTCATTAATCTGAACATCCAACTGTTTGGCAATTCTTTCATTGACCAAGGTCTTGAAACTGGCCCGCTCTGTCTTGCAGGTAACCGACCCGTTGATGAGCCGCTGGGTATATGCCGCTGTATCCTCACCGATCTTTTTGTAATCATACACAAAGGAAATCAGTGCGCCGCTCCTGAGAAAGAAGCGGTTATAACCGATCACGGGCACACCATTGGAAATTCCATCCTTGATAATGAATTGCACCAGTGAGGATGAAATCACCGTTGCATCCGGTATTAAAAGAAGGCTGTCCAGTCTCGGCCAGTTCTGCCTGAGTATGGCGGGCACCTCATTTTTCGAGTCAACAGCCAGTGGGACAATGTCGAAACCCAAATCGGGACCGATCTTGCCGGCTTTTTCAAGATAATCCGAGTTATTTGCCGGGTCATGCAGGATGCCCAAGGATTTAATTTCCGGTGCTGCTTCCCGAAGCGACTTTAACTGATCCCCGGCATCAATGGACAGGAAAATGCCACATGCAGGCGGATCTGAAATCGCTACCACAGAATGATTCAGGATCATTGAAAAAATGCGGTACACATCCTGGTCCATGGACTGCTCGCGGACGAACCCGCCGGCCTCAGGCCCGATGGCAATCACGGCCCGGTGGGCATATTGGTCCACCTGGCCCAGGATATCCTCATTCCAGGACTCCTTCACATCCTCCAGGTAATAATAATCAGTATCAATGGCTGGGTGGGTTTGAAAATAGGCCTTGATACCCTCCACCGACTCAGCATAAGGCTTGATCTTCATTGAAATCAGAATGGTACAGCGGGCCGCGGGGCTGCTTTCGGCATGGAGAACAAGGGGAAAGAAAACAGCCAGGGCAATTGCAGCCGCCAGAATCAGGCGGGGTGCGGTATAACTGTTAGTTGTCCGAAAAAAGATCAATCAAATCCTTGTTGCTTTTAAACCCCTCAAGTTTCCGGGTAAACTCCTTTGAAACAGAATCGATATCATTTTCATTATTGATGACCCGAGGGGTAATCACAATAATCAATTCATTTTTAATATTTTCTTTTGTGTCCTTGCCAAACAAGAATCCAAACACCGGTAACTGTGAAAGCCCGGGAACACCGGCGCTGTTATCGGTTTCATCTTCTGAAATCAGTCCCCCGATCACGATGGACTGCCTGTCTCCTACAGTCAGGGAGGTGCTCAGATTCCGATTGGTAAAGGTTGGATTGTCTGCATCTGCGGAGCTTGCCAACTGCTTGCTGACCTCCTGGCTGATATCCATTGAAACCATGCCGTATTCATTGATGTGCGGGGTAACCGTCAGAATGATACCGGTATCCCGGTATTGAACCGATGTGGTGGTCACGCCGGTATCTGTATCATAGGTAGAGGTGGTCACCGGAATCTGCTGTACCACGTTGATGGTGGCCTGCTTGTTGTCTGAGGCCAGGATACTTGGGGCGGACAGGACATTGGCTCGATCCTTTCCGACCTTGGCCTTCATCTCGAACAGCCACTCATCTGTAAGTTCTGCCGCAAACGCAAATCCGCCATTCCCCAGGGTCATTGACTTAAGTCCCTCTGTGAGCCCGGCATTCCGGGTAAAGGTCCAGTCTGCACCAAACTCGCTGGAGTCGGTATGGGTGATGTCCAGGATCAATACATTAATCAGCACCTGGCGGGGCAGGATATCCAACTGCTTGAGAACCTGTTTGACCGTCAGGTAATCGGAGGGCAATGCTTCAATAATCAGCGCATTTCGTGTTTCATCTGCAATAATGGTGATGTCCCGGCTGACTTTTGATGAAGATTCACCTGCGGGTACAACCTGTTTTCTGGTAACTGCCGGTTGCACCGTTGTTTTCTTTTTCCCTGTATCTTTTTTCGGGAACAGTTCAGGTGCTGTTTTACCGGATGTCTTCTTATCCTTGTCACCAGGATCAGTTTTTGAGGCGGTGATGGTCTTCTTTTCCTTTTTAAACACCTGGTTCAGCAGGGAGGCCAGGTCAGCGGCATTTGAATTCCTGACCATGTAGATGAATATTCGCGGTTCAGCCGAATCCTCTTCAGTATCCATTTTTTCAATGAACAACGCCAGCTTCTCAAGCACCCGCTCCTCGCTGGTAATGGCCACCAGGGTATTAAGACGTTCAATCGTGATAATACTGCATTGGGAATCATCTACTTT
>QZLA01000286.1 GCA_004796375.1 Desulfobacteraceae bacterium | reverse complement strand
TGCTATAAAGGAGATCTTTTAATCAAGCTGCAAAGACGGTTTGGCGCCAGAGCCGCCTTTCTTGAGGCGGTCAAAACAGAACCTGAACAACCCTATGCAAAAATACGGCTTGAATCAGTTGAAACCGGGTTGAAAGACTTATATTTTCTCCAGGCCGGTGCCTTTCTCAATGAAACCAATGCCCGGAAACTCAGGGATGAGCTGAGCAGCAAGCAATTTCAGGCCGGTATCTTTGAAAAAAGGGTCAAGGACAAGCTTTTTTACTTCATCCGGGTGGGTGAGTATGCGGATGAAACAACGGCCGCATCTGATCGGGAAGAGCTTCAGCAGAAACTGGGTATCAAATCCATTGTCAAACCCGCACGGTTTATTTTAGAATAAGTTTGAGTGTTCCAGAAGCCCTTTTTCTAATTCGGTTAGAAATACTCAGGACCAAGTCGTTTTCACCATATTTCAGGCTAAATTGCCTGACTGCTGGATCCAGGGCATGTATCACCCGGGTACAAAATGCTTCCAAATGTTTTCTCAAAACATTCCGAGATATGTTTATATCATCGGCCAGGCGTTCCCAATGCCGTTCCCTGGTCCAGTTCGGCCGGTACTCGGTCCCGATCTTCATGGCCATTTTTTTTGAGAGGCCTTCGTAAACCTCTGTGCAGATCAGGTCATAGAATGGGGCCAACCGGATCTGGCGCATATAGTAAAGAAAAGACAAGTTTTTTGCATGGGCATCCATATTACCAATCAGAAAATTATAGAACACCCATTGAAGCAGCAACTGCATATCCTTTACAGGATTGGCCGAGTAATCCCTGACCACCCGGAAACAATCTTTGATGCTGGGACCGCCATCGGCCAGGTATTTAACCTCATGGGACAACCCCATGGCCTGACAAAAGTCTTCCTGGTGAAGACGCACAGTTGTGCCGTTTTTCATTTCCCGGTCATATCTTTGGATAATCAATCCTTTCTGTTTATACCTGGTAAGGATTTCGGTCCTGGGAACCGGAAGTTTGAGATCATGAGCCAGGCACATGCAGAAGTGTTCATTTTCAATTGAATCCTCAAAACCTTGAATGGCAGGTTTCACAATGCAATTGCTGGGGGCATCATTCAACGGGATATAAAATCTGCCGTCTTTATTGAATAGTGCCAGTTTTTGCTGGGCGCCGGCAAGGGAAATCCGAATTCCTTCCTCTCCTGCAAACAGGGGGCGCACAGGAATCTGCCGGATAGCCTCCGCCAGTTGTGTGTCGGTCATGAGCGTGTAGGCATAGTGTTGAGGTGTCTTTGGATGCTCTCTCTCCGGCAGTATTGAAATTGCCCCGGCACAGTCACCCCCTATCTGCTTAAGGAGCATGAAATCATTGTTCTCTGAAATACCCAGGCATCGGGCCACACGATTCCTGGCCATGGCTTCCGGAAGAAGGTTGGCAAAAAAAGCCCTGACATGGGTACCGGTAATTGCTGACTCCTGCATGGGAAGGGAAACGGATAATTGGAATCCGTCCGGCAATATAAGCCAATTTTTATCATATTGGAATGAAAAGGAGCGGTCCTGATTTAAGGTCAGGGTTCCGACGCTGACCTGCCCGAAAAACACATTGAGTGTTTCCATGGTCAGATATCCCCGCGCTTGTTCAAATGAAGCTCAAGTCCCAACCCATTTATCACTTCGAAGACCTTGCCGATCTGCGCACTTGCCTTGCCTTTTTCGAGCTCCAGAACGAATTTGCGCCCCACATCTGTGAACTCAGATATCTCTTTCTGGGTCAATTTCAAGTTTTTCCGCTCTTCCAGAAGGTATTGCCCCAGCTCTTTTGGATTATTGATTTTCGTGAATCCCATGACCACCCTCTATAAAAGTTTCCGATCAGGGACATGGTATCAGTTTTAAGCTGGCCTGACAATTAAAAGTTTCCGATCGCGGACTTCATGAAAAAATATCGCTCATAATCTTGAGAAGTGGCCGATCAAGGACTTCGTTCTTTCTATACCGAAAACCGGATATTGAGGATATCCCCATCCTCGACCGTGTAATCCTTTCCCTGGACATACATCTTGCCTGCCTTTTTAAGCTCGGCTTCACTGCCGTGCTCAATGAGCTCATCATATTTCATGACCTCGGCCCGGATAAATCCCCGCTCCAGATCGGAGTGGATCACACCGGCGGCAGTGGGGGCTTTGGATTCCTTTCTCACCAGCCACTGGCGGACTTCATCCTTGCCAACGGTAAAAAAGGACTGCAGGCCCAGTGAGCTGAGGCACAGCCGGGTCATCACCTCAAGGGACGAGGTGTCAATACCCAGATCCTGCATAAACTCATCCTTTTCCTCCTGGGTGTCAAGCATGGAGATCTCGGCCTCTACCTTTGCAGATACCAGCATCACCTCGATCCGCTGGTCCTCAACCATCTGTCTCACCTGGCTCAACAGTTCTGTATCATTCACATCATCTTCTGAGACATTGACCGCAATCACCATCTGCTTACGGGTAATCAGGGGATAGCTGCGCAGCATTTTTTCCTCGTCTTCAGACAATTCCACCAACCTCAGGGGGTTCTCCTCCTCCAGATGGTTTTTGAGCTGTTCGAGCAATGCCAGCTCCTTGACCTGGTCCTCATCCTTGACCTTTTTGATCATGGACTGGATCCGTTCAATACGTTTCTCCACAAAAATCTGGTCATGCATGACCAGTTCCGCATTCACGGTCTCAATATCCCTTAAGGCATCTACGGACCCGTCTGCATGGTAGATGGCATCATCCTCAAACGCACGGACCACATGGCAGATGGCGTCCATATCTGCAATATCTTTAAAAATATCTCCCCTGGCAATGGTATCTGACTCCATTTTGGGAAGCAGCACCAGGTCGAGCCTTGCCCTGACCTCTTTTTTGGGTTCATACATATCCACCAGGATATCAAACCGCTGGTCCAGAATATCTGCAGCACCTGGCACGGGTTTGGCCGCACCGGCGTGATCTTTTATTTCGTTTCCCGTCAGGATCTGGAACAATGTCTTTTTGCCGGTCTGCGGCAGTCCGATAATGCCTGCTTTCATAGATTTATCATATCCTTATCAACTTAGTATTTTACAAATTAAAACAATTATTATATCAAATTTAAGATGAATAATACAGATCACAAAGGCTCTTCACAAAACATTGATACGACTTTTCATATGACACTTACAGACTACACCTCCCCGCCCCTGTTCTCAAACGGCCATATTCAATCCATTTTTCCCAATGTTTTCAGGAAGGTAAACGGTGTCAGGTATGAGCGGGAACGTATCCAAACCCCTGATGATGATTTTCTGGAT
>QZLA01000284.1 GCA_004796375.1 Desulfobacteraceae bacterium | reverse complement strand
CAATCCGTGAAGGCGGACGTACTGTTGGTGCCGGCGTTATCGGTGAAATTGTAGAATAATTTAAGGAGTTATTGTGGATCGAGTTATTGTCGCTCTTGCCTGTACTGAGTGCAAACGGCGTAATTATACAACAACCAAGAACAAGCGTAAAACGCCAGATAAGATCGAGTTTAAAAAGTATTGCAAATTTTGCAATCAGCACTTGGTGCACAAAGAGACAAAGGTAAAATAAAGTTTGATTGCAGGTCAGTAGCTCCAATTGGCAGAGCGCCAGACTCCAAATCTGGATGTTGGGGGTTCGACTCCCTCCTGACCTGCCAAAACCTTACCTTATATTAACTCATCTTAGCTCAGCCAGGAGAAGTATGGCAAGATTACAGAAAAAAAAGGCTGCCACCGACAAGAAAAAGACCCGGACATCATCCGAGGAATCCCCGGAATCCGGAATCAGCAGTGAGGTGGTATCATCCGGAAAGGCTGCAGCCATTTCGAGTCCTAAAAAACCGATTATCGAAAAATCTGCGGGTGAAGTCAAAAAGGGTGAGCCGAACTTTTTTGAGAAAGCGGTTGAGTTTTTCCGTGAAGTAAAGATTGAGCTTAAAAAGGTCACCTGGCCGACACGGAAGCAGACGACTGGAACAACCATTGTTGTTATCGTGTTCGTTATCGTGGTTTCTATCTTTCTCGGTATTTTCGACTACGCCCTCTCCAAGCTCGTTCAGGTCGTACTTACATAATATATTAAGGATAAACCATGTCTCGAAAATGGTATGTTGTTCATGTCTATTCAGGGCATGAGCAAAAAGTCAAAAAAGCGCTGGAAGAAAAAATCGCCGCCTCGAGATACCCGGATAAGTTCGGAGAGGTTCTGATCCCCACCGAAAACGTGGTTGAACTGGTCGACGGCAAGCGAAGAGAATCTTCCCGCAAATTTTATCCCGGGTATATTCTGGTGAATATGCAGTTGGATAACGAGACATGGCACATTATCAATTCAACCGCCAAGGTAACCGGATTCCTCGGTGGGAAAAACAAACCGGCCCCGATCAGCGATAGAGAAGCTGCCAGTATTGTTGAAAAAATGCAGCAGGGTCAGGATAAACCTCAACCCAAATACTACTTTGAGCCGGGGGATGAGGTGCGTGTGACAGACGGTCCCTTCCTCAATTTTAATGGAACCGTTGAAGATGTTTCCCCGGATAAGGAAAAGGTTAAGGTGCTGGTCAGTATATTTGGGAGGGCGACCCCGGTAGAGCTGAATTTTATCCAGGTAACCAAAATATAAGCAAGTAACATCGCAAGTTTCAGGAGCAGAATAGAAAATGGCTAAAAAAGTAATGACGCAAATAAAACTCCAGGTTGAGGCAGGTAAGGCAAATCCTTCTCCTCCCATCGGACCCGCACTGGGGCAGCATGGAGTGAATATCATGGATTTCTGCAAGGCGTTCAATGCAAAAACCGCCAACGATGCCGGATCCATAATTCCTGTTGTGATTACGGTTTACCAGGACCGGTCCTTCAGTTTTATTACCAAGACACCGCCCGCATCCAGGCTGTTGCTTAAAGCAGCCAAAATTGCAAAGGGGTCCGGCGAACCCAACAGGGATAAGGTCGGCAAAGTGACCAGGGACCAGCTGGTGGAGATTGCTGAGATTAAAAAAGAAGATTTAAATGCCTCAGATATTGATGCAGCCGTTAATATTATTGCCGGTACTGCAAGAAGTATGGGGATAGAAGTCGTTTAATATATTAAAGGTAAAGAGTGAAGAAAATGCCGAAGCGGAGTAAAAAACACACGGAAGCGCTCAAAAAGGTCGACAGGGAAATGCGGTACGATCCTCTGGACGCCTTGGAACTTACAGTAGCTTCAAGTCATGTAAAATTTGATGAAACAGTTGATCTTGCTGTAAGATTAGGGGTTGACCCACGGCATGCTGATCAGATGGTTCGCGGTACAGTTGTTCTGCCCAATGGTCTTGGAAAAGATGTAAAAGTACTTGTTTTTGCCAAAGGTGAAAAGGAAACCGAAGCATTAAACGCCGGGGCGGATTTCATAGCCAACGATGAAATGGTCGAAAAAATTAAAGACGGCTGGTTCGGTTTTGATAAGGCGATTGCCACCCCTGATATGATGGGAACCGTCGGTAAACTCGGACGAATCTTAGGTCCGAGAGGCCTGATGCCCAACGCGAAAACCGGTACCGTCACCTTTGAGGTCGACAAGGCAGTCAAAGAGCTGAAAGCCGGTAAGATTGACTTCAGAGTAGAAAAGGCAGGGATCATCCATGCCCCTGTCGGTAAGGTCTCCTTTGGTGCTGAGAAACTTCTTGAAAATACTAAAGCATTTCTCAACATGATCCTCACACTCAAACCAGCATCCAGTAAAGGTACTTATCTTAAAGGAATTACGGTTTCTTCAACAATGGGTCCCGGTATCAAGATCGATCCCGCGTTGATTAAATAAATTTTGTTTGTCTGTCAAAGACAGTAGGTGCACGCTAATCAAGGTGTTTAATCGGAATTGCCGGCCTGCCGAGACAGAAATTGAATGTCCTGGCAAACTAGGCACCTTCGAACACTAAAATGTTACGGAAGGAGGTGTAAGAAAATTGTTAAATATCTCCCAAAAAAAAGAGTTGGTTGAAAGGCTACATCAGCAGCTTACAGAGGTGGAAATCGCCATTGTTGTTGATTATAAAGGCCTGGACGTCGAAACCATGACCAAGCTCAGGGCTGAGCTGCGTCAAAGTGAAATTCAGATCGAGGTCGTCAAGAATACACTCTTGAAACGAGCTTCGGAAAATACCGATGCCCAGTGTTTGAATGATTTCCTCACTGGTCCCAATGCATTGGTTATCTCAACGACCGACCCGGTCGCTCCGGCCAAGATTTTGGTTAATTTTGCCAAGGACAATGAAAAACTTGAAATCAAAGCAGGTTCTTTAAATGGTAAGCTTCTTAACGAAGAAGAGATCAAGCAACTGGCTAAAATGCCGTCCAAAGACGAGCTTATTGGTAAGTTTGTATGTACCATTAATGAAGTACCCACATCGTTTGTTCGTGTTCTCAGCTTAGTTCCAGGATCACTCGTCAATGTTCTTAATGCAATCAAAGATCAAAAAGAAGCTGCTTAAGAAACAAGTTTTTAAAATTTAATTTAAACAAATTCCATATCAGGTTTATACAGGAGAATAATAATGGCAGATATCACTAAAGATGATGTAATTGAATTCATTGCTAATATGAGCGTTCTTGAACTTTCCGAACTGGTTAAAGAACTCGAAGATAAGTTTGGCGTTTCCGCAGCTGCTCCGGTAGCTATTGCTGCAGGTGCAATGCCGGCCGGTGATGGCGGCGGTGCTGCAGCGGAAGAAAAAACCGAATTTGACGTTGTACTTGAAACCATTGGCGACAAGAAAATCAATGTAATTAAAGAAGTAAGAGCCATTACCGGCCTGGGTCTGAAAGAAGCCAAAGCACTGGTTGAAGAAGCACCCAAGGCTGTTAAGGAAGGCGTTGCTAAAGACGAAGCTGAAAAGATCAAAGAACAGCTTGAAGGAGCCGGTGCACAGGTTTCCCTCAAGTAGTTCACCGATTTTATTTAGTGTAAAAAAACTTATCGTGCATTCTATTAATGCGGGGGCAGGGCAGATGTGCCTTGTCTCCGCCTTTCACGGTTGGAAAAACTCACATTGGGAGATATCATGACCGGAAGTCCTTTGACAAAAAAACGTATCAGAAAAGAATTTGGCGGCAAACAGCAAATCATCGACATTCCTGATCTGATCGGTATGCAGAGAAATTCCTTTGAAAGTTTTCTTCAAAGGGATGTACCCCCTGAAAAAAGAGAGGAAAAGGGGCTGCACGCTGTTTTCAAGTCGGTATTCCCGATCAAGGATTTTACCGACACCTCCTCTCTAGAATATGTATCCTATTCCTTTGGAGAAACGAAACACTCCGTTAAAGAGTGTGTTTCCCGGGGCATGACCTATGATATCCCGGTGAATATAAAGGTCCGACTGCTGGTCTACGATCTCGACAAAGATACCGGGGCAACGACCATCAGGGACATTAAGGAGCAGGAGATCTATTTTGGGACCATTCCCTTGATGACCCGGCAGGGCACATTTATCGTCAACGGGACAGAGCGTGTTGTGGTCAGCCAGCTTCACAGATCTTCCGGGGTCTTCTTTGATCATGATAAAGGCAAGAACACCAGTACGGGTAAAATTGTCTACAATGCCAGGATCATCCCGGTACGGGGTTCCTGGATCGATATGGAGATCGATACCAAGAATATCGTCTATATCCGTATTGACCGGCGTCGTAAATTCCCTGTGTCTATCCTGTTCAAGGCCTTTGGCTATACCGCCGAAGATATTCTGGATTTCTTCTACGCCAAGGACCATATCGTTAAAAAAGAGGGCGCTTACTTTAAGCGGTTCAACCCTGAAAATCTCAAACGCCAGCGCGCCAGCTTTGATATCCTTTCACCTGAGAACGGTGAAGTGGTTGTTAAAAAAGGAAGAATTTTTACCAAGCGGGCCCTGAAGCAGCTTACTGATGAAGGGCTTGAATTCATTCCGGTTGATGAAACCGAATTGGTCAACAAGGCATTTGCCCATACGATTCAGGTGCCGGGGTCAAAAGAGGTCTTGTTCAAGGCCGGCGATGTGATCCAGGAAGATACCTTTGAGAAATTCGATGAACACGGTATCGACAGCCTGGAGCTTCTCTATGTGGATGCCAACTCTTCGGATTCCATGCGCAAAACCCTGGCCGTCGATAAAATAGAGAACAAAGAAGAGGCGCTGATGGATATCTATCGGCGGCTGAGGCCCGGCAATCCGGCCACGGTTGAGGTGGCCCAGGATTTTGTGGACCACCTGTTTTTCAAGCAGGCCTATTACGATCTGTCCAATGTGGGCCGTCTCAAGATGAATCATCGACTCGGCATCAACACCAAGATCGATGTAAAAACCCTTCGTAAAGAAGATGTTCTCCTGACAGCCTCCACCTTGATTCATCTCAAGGATACCCAGGGCCAGGTGGATGATATCGATCACCTGGGCAACCGTCGTGTCCGTGCGGTCGGGGAACTTCTGGAAAACCATTACCGGATCGGTCTGGTCCGTATGGAGCGTGCCATCAAGGAAAAAATGAGCATGCAGGAAGTGGATGCCATGATGCCCCATGATCTGATCAATCCCAAACCGGTTTCAGCGGTCGTCAAGGAGTTTTTTGGAACCAGTCAGCTGTCCCAATTTATGGATCAGACGAATCCGCTGTCCGAAACCACGCATAAACGCCGCTTGTCTGCACTTGGACCGGGTGGTCTGACCCGGGAAAGAGCCGGGTTTGAGGTCAGGGACGTTCACCCGTCACATTACGGCAGAATCTGCCCCATTGAAACCCCTGAAGGACCGAATATCGGACTGATCGTTTCCTTGTGTACCTATGCCCGTGTAAATGATTTCGGTTTTATTGAAACCCCCTTCCGCGTAGCCGATGAAGGCAAAGTGTCCAAGGAGATCAAACACCTGTCCGCATTTGAGGAGGGGGCGCATCCCATTGCACAGGCCAATGCACCGGTCAGCAGCAAGGGCGATTTTGTCAATCCGCTGGTATCTGCCCGTGTTGCAGGTGAGTTTGAGATGATCGAAAACGCTGAAGTTAAATTCATGGACGTATCTCCCAATCAGCTGGTCAGCGTATCCGCCTCCCTGATTCCGTTTCTTGAAAACGATGATGCCAACAGGGCCCTGATGGGATCCAACATGCAGCGCCAGGCTGTCCCGCTGATCAGAAGCGAAGCACCGCTTGTCGGGACCGGTATGGAAAGTGTTGTAGCAAGGGATTCCGGTGTAACCATTGTTGCGGATCATGATGGTCTGGTGGTAGATGTCGATTCCAGGCGGATCGTGGTCCGAAACCACAACACCCGGGATGATGAGTTTGAAAAAGCGGTTTCTATATATAATTGTACCAAATTTGTAAGGTCCAACCAGAACACCTGTTTCAACCACAGACCCATCGTTCAGAGGGGCGAGGAGGTAAAAAAAGGTCAGGTCATTGCCGACGGGCCCTCCACCGAGATGGGTGAACTGGCCCTTGGTAAAAATGTCACCGTGGCCTTCATGCCCTGGGACGGTTACAACTATGAGGACTCGATCCTGGTCAGCGAGCGGCTGGTCAAGGAGGGGGTCTACACCTCAGTCCATGTTGAGGAGTTTGAAGTCCTGGCACGGGATACAAAACTGGGCAAGGAAGAGATCACCCGGGACATCCCCAATGTGGGTGAAGAAGCACTGAAGAACCTGGACGAAAGCGGTATTATCCGACTGGGTGCCGAGGTTGTGTCCGGTGATATCCTGGTTGGAAAAATTACCCCCAAAGGGGAAACCCAGCTCTCGCCCGAAGAAAAACTCTTGCGGGCCATTTTCGGCGAGAAGGCCGGTGATGTCAAAGATACCTCCCTGTGCGTACCGCCGGGGGTAAAGGGTAAGGTGATCGATGCCAAGGTGTTCTCCAGACGGGGACTGACCAAGGATGACCGGACCCGGCAGATTGAGGACCAGGAGATTGAGCGTCTAGAAAAGGACCGGGATGATGAGATCACCATTATCTCTGAGGTCGCCAGGGAGAAGGTTGAAGAGGTTCTTGAAGGCCATGCCCTGCTCAATGATATCGAAAAAAATAATAAGGTGGTCATCGCCGCCAAGACCAAGGTGGCCAAAGACCTGTTTACCGGGATTCCTGTATCATCTCTGCTGACCTGTGCGGTCAGCGATGCGGTGTTGACCGAAAAAGCCCAGGTCATTCTTGAAAAGGCGCAGTATCAGATCAAACTGGCCAGAGAGCATTTCAACCGCCAGGTCAGCCGGTTTGAAAAGGGTGACGATCTACCTCCCGGCGTGCTGAAACTGATCAAGATCAATGTGGCCATGGAGCGGGTGTTGTCGGTTGGTGATAAAATGGCCGGCCGCCACGGAAACAAGGGGGTTGTGTCCAGAATTTTGAGAATGGAGGACCTGCCCTATTTTGAAGACGGCCGAACCGTTGACATGGTACTCAACCCGCTGGGTGTCCCCTCTCGTATGAACGTCGGGCAGATCCTGGAAATCCATCTGGGCTATGCGGCCCAGGGACTGGGACAGCAGATTGATGATTATCTCAATGAAATGAAGCTGGCCGAACTCAGAAAGAAGATCACCCAGATTATTTCCACCTCGGCATCCGGAAAGATATCGCCCAAGGATGCTGAAAAGGTCAAAGAACTGGAAGCCATGGGGGACGATGAATTTATCGCGTTTGCCAAAATGTACCGGAACGGATTTCACATGTCCACACCGGTATTTGACGGTGCCAGTGAGAATGAGATCAAGGCGCTCATCGAGTTGAGCGGCCGGGATAAAACCGGACAATCCATACTCTATGACGGCCGGACCGGCGAACCGTTTGACAAACCGGTGACGGTGGGCATCATGTATATGCTCAAGCTCCACCACCTGGTTGATGACAAACTTCATGCCAGATCGATTGGACCCTATTCCCTGGTCACCCAGCAGCCGCTCGGCGGTAAGGCACAGTTCGGTGGTCAGCGGCTTGGGGAGATGGAAGTCTGGGCCATGGAAGCCTATGGGGCGGCCCACGCACTGCAGGAGTTCCTGACGGTGAAATCCGATGATATGACCGGTAGAACCCGTATGTACGAAAAGATCGTCAAAGGGCAGAATGTCCTTGAGCCGGGTATGCCGGAATCGTTCAGGGTATTGACCAAAGAACTTCAGAGTCTGGGTCTGGATATGAATCTTATTGAAGGCAGCAAATAAGGAGAAGACATTGGACAATATATACGATTTCTTCGCAAAACCAAAAGATCCCCGGGTTTACAACGGCGTACAGATCAGCCTGGCATCTTCTGAGCAGATCAGAGAGTGGTCATATGGCGAAATCAAAAAGCCCGAGACCATCAACTATAGAACGTTCAAGCCGGAAAGAGACGGTTTGTTCTGCGCCAAAGTATTCGGGCCCACCAAAGATTACGAGTGCAACTGCGGTAAATACAAGCGCATGAAGCACCGGGGCGTGGTGTGTGAAAAATGTGGGGTTGAAGTGATCCAGTCCAAGGTACGCCGGGAGAGGATGGCCCATATCGAGCTTGCTTCACCGGTATCCCATATCTGGTTTCTCAAAAGCCTGCCCTCCAAGATCGGGAACGTGCTGGACCTGACCCTGAAGAATCTTGAAAAGGTTCTCTATTTTGATTCCTATATCGTGATTGATCCGAAAGAGACCACGCTGACCAAGATGCAGCTGCTGTCCGATGATCAATACTACGAAGCCATGGACACCTTTGGTGATGACAGTTTCGAAGCCGGCATCGGTGCCGAAGCCATTCTCAAACTCATGGATCAGGTGGATCTCCAGGAAACCCATGACATGCTCAAAAAGGAGATCAACCTCACCAAGTCTGTGGCCAAACAGCAGAAGATGTCCAAACGCCTCAAGGTGATCGACGCGTTTCTGCAGTCCGGCATTGAGCCGTCCCGCATGATCATGAGCGCGATTCCGATCCTGCCGCCGGATCTGAGACCTCTGGTCCCCCTGGAAGGCGGGCGGTTTGCCACATCAGATCTCAATGATCTCTACCGTCGGGTACTCAACCGCAACAACCGCCTGAAACGACTGGTGGATCTGAATGCACCGGATATCATTGTCAGAAATGAAAAGCGCATGCTCCAGGAATCCGTTGATGTTCTGTTTGACAACGGCCGTCATGGCCGGGTGGTCACCGGTACAAACAAGCGGCCCCTAAAATCCCTGAGTGATACGCTCAAGGGGAAACAGGGCCGGTTTAGGCAGAACCTTTTGGGTAAACGTGTGGATTATTCCGGCCGTACCGTTATTACCGTTGGCTCAGAGCTGCGGCTTCACCAGTGCGGTATCCCCAAAAAGATGGCCCTGGAGTTGTTCAAGCCCTTTATCTATAACTACCTGGAGAAAAAGGGACTGGTATCCACGGTTAAAAGCGCCAAGAAAATGGTTGAGCGTGAAGAGACCGAAGTATGGGATGCACTGGAATCAGTGGTCAAGGAATATCCCATCATGCTCAACCGTGCTCCTACGCTGCATCGGCTGGGGTTCCAGGCATTTGAACCGGTACTGATCGAAGGTAAGGCGATTCAGCTTCACCCGCTGGTCTGCCCGGCATTCAACGCTGACTTTGACGGGGACCAGATGGCGGTTCACGTGCCCTTGGCACTTGAATCCCAGCTTGAAGCCCGGATCATGATGCTGTCCACCAACAATATCCTGTCGCCGGCCAATGGGCAGCCCATTATTGTCCCGACCCAGGATATCGTTCTCGGTATCTATTACATGACCCGTGCCGTCGCCGGCAGAAAGGGTGAAGGCATTGTTTTCTCTAGTCTTGAAGAGGTGCGCTATGCCTTTGATGCCGGAGAACTTGACCTTCATGCCAAAATCAAGGTCAGGATCGACGGTGTGGTAGAAGAAACCACTACGGGACGCATGCTGCTGTGGGAGATCATCCCCGGGGACACCCTGTTGTCATTGAGCCGCGTCCGGACCCAGACCCTTGAAGAGGCGGAAGAGGCCATGGAATCCCTTAGGGGCGACCTGACCTTTGACGAGGTGGTGGATAAATATTCAGACGATGAAATGAAGGCCACCAAAGGCCGGACCGGTATCCTGACCCGGAAAGAGTTCCAGAACTACTTCCAGGTATCTGCGATCTCTGCCGAGCAGATTTTCGGACTCAAGGAGGAGCAGGTTTCCGATATCGTTAAGGTTGGTGACTACTACACCATATTCAAGGTGGAAGAGCGCAAAACCACGATTCCGTTCAACCGGGTGAACAAGCTCATGGACAAGTCTGCCATTGTTGGGCTGATCGACTATGCCTACCGGAACATCGGTCTCAAGGAAACGGTTATTCTGTCCGACCGGCTCAAGGACATCGGATACAAGTATTCGACCTTGGGCGGTTTGTCCATCTGTGTGGATGACATGATCATTCCCGACAAAAAGTGGGATATGATCAAGAAAGCAGAAAAAAATATCGAAGAAATTAAAAATCAGTATTCCGAAGGTCTGATCACCCAGGGTGAGAAATATAATAAGGTGGTCGACATCTGGGCCCAGAGCACAGACGATATCGCCAATGCCATGATGGAGGTCATGAAGGATCCGACGTCCCAGCCCGGTGACAGCACCAAATCTGATGAGCTGAACGCGGTGTATATCATGGCGGACTCCGGCGCCAGGGGCAGTAAGGATCAGATGAGACAGCTGGCCGGTATGCGTGGCCTGATGGCCAAGCCCTCCGGGGAGATTATTGAAAACCCGATCACGGCATGTTTCCGTGAAGGGTTGTCCGTACTCCAGTACTTCATCTCCACCCATGGTGCCCGTAAGGGTCTGGCGGATACGGCCCTGAAAACGGCCAACTCCGGTTACCTGACCCGCCGTCTGGCGGATGTCGGCCAGGATTGCGTGATTGCAGAACACGATTGCGGCACCATCCAGGGAATTGAGGTTGAAGCACTGTACGAAGGCGGTGAGATTATCCAGACGCTTGGAGAGAGGATCCTTGGGCGTGTGACCCTGGAGCGGGTCAGAGACCCATACTCTGATGCCATGATCGTGGATAATGACGTGGAGCTGGGTGAACACCATGTCAAGCTGATTGAAGATGCCGGTGTGCAGAAGGTCAGAATCCGTTCGGTATTGACCTGTAACTCCAGGACCGGTGTCTGCCAGAGATGCTACGGCAGGGATCTGGCACACGGTGTGACCGTTGAAATCGGTCAGGCCATCGGTATCGTGGCTGCCCAGTCCATTGGTGAGCCGGGCACGCAGTTGACCATGAGAACCTTCCATATCGGTGGTACAGCCAGCCGGAAGGTTGAGGTTGCTGAAGTCAAAGCCAGGGTTGGCGGGAAGATCAGGTTTAATGAAGATCTGCAGACCGTAACGACAGCCGAAGGACAGGTCATTGTTATGAACCGTAAAGGCGGCGGCCTGATTATTGTCAGTGACGAGGGTCGTGAGCGTGCTAAAGAGGAGATCATTTACGGGGCCACCCTGCACTTCAAGGACGGGGATAAAATTGAACCCGGTGATGTGATCGCCACCTGGGACCCGTTTACCACGCCCATTATCACAGAGGTATCCGGTCGGGTTCGGTTTGCCGATATCGAAGTCGGCAACACGGTTCAGGAAGCCATCGACCCGGTCACCGGAAAGGTGTCCAGGACCATTACCGAAGGCAAGGAGGGGGATGCCAGGCCGCGGATCACCCTCAAGGACACGGACGGCAAGAGCGTTAAATTGCCCAGTGCGTCCTCTGCAGCACGGTACTACCTGCCGGTGAACGCGATTTTGACGGTTGACGAAGATGACCAGGTCATGGCTGGTGATGTGATTGCCAAACTGCCGAGAGCCACAACCAAGACCAAGGATATCACCGGTGGTCTGCCCAGGGTTGCTGAGCTGTTCGAGGTCAGAAAACCCAAAGATCCGGGTATCTTGACAGAGATTGATGGTACTGTTTCCGTATCAAAGGGAACCAAGGGCCGTCAGAAAGTCTATGTCACCCCGTCTGATGTCGGGGATAAAAAAGAGTATGTGATTCCCAAGGGCCAGCATGTCACGGTATATGACGGTGACTATGTTAAAGCGGGTGATCCGCTGGTGGCCGGAAGTGCCAATCCCCAGGATATTCTCAATATCAAAGGTGAAGTGGCACTGGCCAAGTACCTGGTGGATGAGGTTCAGGAGGTTTACAGGCTCCAGGGTGTTCGTATCAATGACAAGCATATCGAGGTGGTGATCCGCCAGATGATGCGCCGGATTAAGGTCATCAGCATCGGCGACACCAATTTCATCCCGGAAGAGCATGTGGACCGTCACCGTTTCGCAGAAACCAACCGTCAGGTGGTTGCCAACGGCGGCGAACCGGCCAAAGGGGAGCCCTTGATCCTGGGTATTACCAAGGCATCATTGTCCACGGACAGCTTCCTGTCAGCCGCATCATTCCAGGAGACCACCAAGGTGCTGACCCTTGCGGCCATAGAAAAGAAAATGGACGACCTCAGAGGACTCAAGGAAAATGTGGTCATGGGCCGGATTATTCCTGCGGGAACCGGTTTCCCGGGGTACTCGCAGGTGGATGTCGGGTTCTCTGAAATCACCGAGGTTTAAAAAAATATAAAAAAACTTGACAATTATATGGTTTGAAAGTAAAATACCGCATTTTGTCGTTCATGATGACTTGATTTTATTTGAGAAGGAGCGTAAGCAAAGTTATGCCGACCATTAATCAGTTGGTAAGAAAAGGAAGAAAAAAGGCTGAGAAAAAGGTAAGTACGCCAGCCTTGAAGGGCGGCCCGCAAAAACGCGGTGTCTGCACCAGGGTCTATACATCAACGCCAAAAAAACCAAACTCAGCACTTAGAAAGGTCGCCAGGGTTCGTTTGACCACGGGTATGGAAGTGGCTGCGTATATCCCGGGTATGGGGCATAACCTTCAGGAACACTCTGTTGTGCTTGTCAGAGGCGGCAGGGTAAAAGACCTTCCGGGTGTTCGATATCATATCGTTCGTGGTGCCCTGGATACGCTTGGGGTTGATGACAGAAGGCAGGGTCGGTCAAAATACGGTGCAAAACGGCCGAAATAATATTTGGAACTAATTCGTTAAAATTGTTGGAAACGGCATATGGCAACTAAAGAGATTGTAGTAGAGAGCGTAATGAAGGATTCCTCGAAAGAGGAGCAGCTTGCAGCCAAATTTGTGAATTGCGTCATGAAGGCCGGCAAGAAAAATGCAGCCAGAAAAGTGGTGAATCATGCGCTTTCCATCGCAGAGGAAAAGGTCGGCGAGCCGGCTCTGGACGTGTTTAAGAAGGCAGTTGATAATATCCGGCCTTCGGTTGAAGTAAAATCCAGGCGAATCGGTGGTTCCACCTATCAGGTACCCACTGAGATCAGGACCAGTCGTCAGACGGCACTTGCGTTTCGTTGGCTGATCAACTACAGCCGCAGCCGGTCTGAAAAAGGCTTCGCCATGAAGCTGGCTTCTGAGCTGATGGATGCGTATAACCAGAGAGGCGGCGCAGTTAAGAAAAAAGAGGATACCCATAAAATGGCCGAAGCCAACAAGGCATTTGCTCATTTTAGATGGTAGTTTAAGATATTGATGATAGCCCAAATAACATTCCACGGGAGGAATTAGAGAGATGGCAAAGGAGAAGTTTGAGCGGACGAAGCCGCATGTGAATATCGGAACAATTGGTCACATTGACCATGGAAAGACGACGCTTACCGCAGCAATCACCAAACATGCCGGCCTTAAAGGACATGGAGAGTTCGTACCCT
>QZLA01000097.1 GCA_004796375.1 Desulfobacteraceae bacterium | reverse complement strand
TATTGACCAGGAAATTATACTCCGGTTTTTCCTTGATCACATCCAATTGACCCTGTTCATCCAGCTCGCAAACACCGTATGGAATATTATATTGCTTGGCCACCGCCACCATGGTGATGTCATATGGGCCGTCACAATGAAACCGGTAAATATCTGCATAATCCGCCTCAACAATGATATCGCAGTTGGACACGAAGAACGGGGTTTTGAGGTGATCCATGGCCAGTCTCAAACTGCCTGCCGTGCCCATGGGCTCGGTTTCCTCAATGAAATCCACGGCATACTCCGGAGATTTCTCTTCAAAAAATACCCTAATAATTCTGGACATGTAATTCACGGTTAAAAAGTACTGATCAACGCCATGGTCACAAAAGCGGTCAATAATATGATCAATGATGGTTTTATCACCAACCGGAATCAGGGGCTTTGGAAGCACCCGTGTAAATGGCTTGAGCCGAGTACCCTTGCCACCGGCCATGATAACGGCGGGTGCGGATATCTTTTCCTTATCCGTCCGGATTTCCTTACCGAACAATTTTTCCAGAGTGATGTAATCGATGACCCTTTTATCCCGGTCCACTATGGGGATCAGGTTCAGCCTGTACTTAGAAAAAATCTTCTTGATCCGGTTTAGGTCGTAATCCTCCTCGTATACAAAAAACGGATCCCGGTTATACGCTTCTTCTATATTTCCTGAAAGGTCCTGTACTTTCAAAATATGACGCCGGATATCTCCGTCGGTCAGAGCACCGACCAGCTTGTTTTCGTCGTCGACCACCAGCAGGATCTTTTCTGCCGTGGCATCCAGTTGGATCATGGCATCCTTGATACTCATGGTTGGGTTAACCGTAATGTCCTTCATGTCATATTCTCCCTTTAATTATCCGACGTTACAGATCGATAAACCCCTTTTTCAACCCGTCTGTGAGTTTGGTCTCCTGGATCACCCGCCGAATATTCCGGGCCGTGCCGGGTCGTTCAAAGGGTATGGTCAATGTCTTAATTTTATTTCGAAACGCTGATGAAAGTGCTGTATTCAATGCATTAACAATAGATGATTTTTCAGGCGTACAGTCAATAATACTCTCAACCCTGAGTCGCCCCTTCTGCCGGTCCCCTATATTTACCGTGGGTACTCCCATAACCGGTGCCTCCATCAAACCGCTGGAGCTGTTACCCACTACCGCGTCACACAGTTTCATGGCGGACAGATACCTGAGGTATCCCAGTGATGTCACCACGAGCCAGTTCTCTGGATTCTGCTTTTGATACGCTGAAAGCAGGCTGTTGATTGCTCCTGACCCGGTATCCGCGTTAGCTCCGGTAAAAATTACCTGGTGTGTCTCAAATTCGGCCAGGGCATCGAGTAGGCTTTCAAACTGCTGCCCGGCATCTTCTGACTCAAGCGTTACCGGGTGGAAGGTAACCAGAAAAAAGGGCCGATCCAGATTGAATGACAGCGACTTCTCAAGCTCAGACTTCGACATCAGGTCAAGCCGACGGATATTTTCAACACCCAGGGCACCGACATTGAACGCGGTATCCGGGTGTTCGCCCAGTTGGATGATGCGCCGCCGGTACTCTTCGCTGCATGGAAAATGTACCAGGGACATCTTTGTGATACTGTGCCGGAACGCCTCATCCACGGCCCCCTGGGTAGTCTCTCCACCATGGATGTGGGCAATGGGAATTTGTGAGATATGTGCGGCTGCGGCGCAACAGAAGGTTTCAAACCGGTCACCGAGTACGACGACAAGGTCCGGCGCATTTTCAGCAAAGTACTGTCCATACCCCTCCATTGCAAGGCCCATGGACCTGCAGATGCCCTCTGGTGTATCCTCCCCAAGGTCGATATCCACACGGCCGCCGGCCTGGAACCCGTCATTCTCAATCTCGGCAATGGTCATCCCCTGGGATTCCATCAGATGGGTACCGCTGACCAGCAAGCAAAGCTGCAGACTGGGGCAGGCTTCGATCTCATGAATCAGGTTCCGCAGCAGACCATAATCGGCCCGGGTGGATGTA